>CAJXRC010000166.1 GCA_913058405.1 uncultured Colwellia sp.
CTTATTAGAGAATGCAGGAGCATATTCTCCTGAGTAACCATTCTCTTCAATCAATGCCTTACCTTTAAGCCTTTTAATTATCGCTGAGTGGGAAATAACTTAATCAACTTGGTATTAGTTGTGATTACATTATCCAACACTGAATAATATAAATCAGACTTGCTAAAATAGGTTATTCTTTTTCGTGTAAGCACAGGTTAATGTCTAAACAACATGATTGTTTATAGGACAATTATTCTGCACTCATTTGAATTCTCAACTTTTTATTTTTAAAGTTTGCGACAACACAATATATAATTAACATCTAGAGAGTCGTTAAGCTTATGGTTTCCTGTAATTGGGTTGTAATGAATACCACTGGCATCAATACACTTTAATCCGTGTTCTTCTGCCCAACCAATAAGTTGTGAAGGTCGTATAAACTTATCATGGTCATGAGTGCCATCAGGAACAATTTTGAGAAGTTTCTCTGCTGCAAGTATGGCAAGTAAATAAGATTTGATACTTTTATTGAGCGTCGAAAAGAAAATCAAGCCTCCTGGTTTAACTAAGGTAGAACATGCTTGAATTACCGAAGCAGGGTCAGGAACATGTTCTAGCATTTCCATACAAGTAACGACATCAAAAGTACCCGGATTTTCCAATGCTTTTTCTTCGGCAGTTATTTTTTGATAATTAATGGATACGCCCGTTTCTAACGCATGCAATTTTGCAACATTCAGTGGTTCGGTGCCCATATCAATACCCGTTACGTTGGCACCTAGTTTCGCCAGTGATTCTGACAATATACCGCCACCACAGCCTACATCAATCATTTGCATATCATAAAAGCTATTTTTTGAATCAACGCCTTCAACTTGGAGAGCTATATGCTGACTTATAAATTGTACTCTTAATGGGTTGATTTGATGCAGGGGTTTAAAATCACCTGTTAAATCCCACCATTGGCTAGCAACTTGTTCGAACTTCGCGATTTCATCTTCATTTACGTTGAGAGGTTGGCTTGACATATATTCACTACTTTAAATTAACTTTCAATCATTCGATTCTAAACGAAAGTCATTTTTAAGCAAAGGAGATAGATCAAATCTAGGCTTTTTAGATGCTTTTTAGATGCTTTTTTAAGCTGATTATACCCCCCGAAAAAACCTTTAAATAAAGCAGTATGGCATCAACAATTTTTATGCTAGTATGCTGCGTTGATTACTATTATTAGTGTCTATTAGATAACAATAAAATCTTTAAAATACCGTTTAATTATTACTTGAAAATAGCCTCGCTATTTAACTCGTATTATTAAGCAAAAGAATTAGTTAAGGGATACCATCGATTTATGTCCGATCTGGCCAAACAAATAGTTCCAGTTAATATTGAAGATGAACTAAAAACCTCCTATTTAGATTATGCCATGAGTGTAATAGTTGGGCGTGCATTGCCTGATGTTCGCGATGGTTTAAAACCTGTACATCGTCGAGTGTTATTCGCGATGGATGTATTAGGGAATGATTGGAACAAAGCCTATAAAAAATCAGCCCGTGTGGTTGGTGATGTAATAGGTAAATATCACCCGCATGGTGATACTGCAGTTTACGATACAATAGTTCGTATGGCACAGCCATTCTCCTTACGTTATATGCTTGTCGATGGACAAGGTAACTTTGGTTCTGTTGATGGCGATAGCGCAGCAGCAATGCGTTATACCGAAATTAGAATGTCTAAAATTGCACATTCAATTCTTGCCGATTTAGATAAAGAAACCGTTGATTTTGTACCTAACTATGATGGTACAGAACATATACCAGCGGTTATGCCAACTCGCGTACCTAACTTATTAGTTAATGGTACTTCAGGTATTGCTGTTGGTATGGCAACCAATATTCCTCCGCATAATTTAACTGAAGTTATCAATGCCTGTTTAGCGCTTATTGATAACAGCGAATTATCTTTCGAAGAAATTTTAGAACACATCCCTGGACCTGACTTTCCAACAGCAGGTATCATCAGTGGTCGTGCCGGTATCGAAGAAGCTTATCGTACTGGCCGTGGTAAAATAAAAATTCGTGCCCGTGCCGAGATTGAAGTACATGAAACTTCTGGCAAAGAAACAATAATTGTTCACGAGTTACCTTATCAAGTTAACAAAGCACGCTTAATTGAAAAAATGGCTGAGCTTGTTAAAGATAAACGTCTTGAAGGTATTTCTGCTTTACGTGATGAGTCTGATAAAGACGGCATGCGTATGGTTATTGAAATCAAGCGCGGTGAAGTAGGTGAAGTTGTTTTAAATAACTTATACAAACTGACGCAAATGCAGGTTTCTTTTGGTTTAAATATGGTGGCATTGACCAATGGTCAGCCTAAAATATTTAATATCAAAGAGATGTTAGAAGCGTTTGTTTTACATCGCCGTGAAGTTGTTACTCGTCGTACTATTTTCGAATTAAGAAAAGCGCGTGACCGTGCTCATATCTTAGAAGGTTTATCGATTGCTTTAGCAAACATAGACCCTATTATTGAATTGATTAAAGCGTCGAATAATAGAAAAGAATCAGAAGAAAAGCTTGTTTCTCAAGGTTGGGAATTAGGTAATGTTGCTAGTATGCTCAGCGAAGCAGGTAATGATGCAGCTCGTCCAGAGTGGTTAGAACCTGAATACGGTATTCGTGATGGTTTATATTATTTAACTGCAGAGCAAGCCAAAGCAATCGTTGATTTACAGTTATACAAATTATCGGGCATGGAACACGATAAGATTCTAAGTGAGTACAAAGCGTTATTAGACCTTATTGCAGAATTAATGCATATTTTGGCTACGCCAGCTCGTTTAATGGAAGTTATTTGTGAAGAGTTGATTGCTATTCGTGATGAATTTGGTGATGAACGTAGAACAGAAATAACGAATGCTTCACATGATTTGTCTTTAGAAGACTTAATCACTGAAGAAGATGTTGTAGTGACACTTTCACATGAAGGTTATGTTAAGTATCAAGTCTTAAGTGATTACGAAGCTCAGCGTCGTGGTGGTAAAGGTAAAGCAGCAACTAAGATGAAAGAAGAAGACTTCATCGAACGTTTACTCGTGGCCAATACACATGACACTATTTTATGCTTCTCAGATCGCGGTAAATTATATTGGTTGAAAGTTTTCCAATTACCATTAGCAAGTCGTACAGCGAGAGGCAGACCTATTGTAAACATCTTGCCATTAGAAAGTGATGAACGTATCACTGCTATCCTACCTGTTCGTGATTATGCTGATGATAAATATATCGTAATGGCAACGGCTTCTGGAACAGTGAAGAAAACACGTTTAGATGCATACTCTAATCAACGTGCTAACGGTATTATTGCGTTAAATCTTCGTGATGATGATACCTTAATTGGTGTTGATATCACTGATGGTAATAACGATATCATGTTGTTTTCTGATGCGGGCAAAGTTGTTCGTTTCAATGAGAAAGTAAAAGATAGCGAAACAGGCGAAATCAAGTTAGACCCAGAAACGGGTGAACAACGATGGGCACTTAAACCAATAGGCCGTACTGGTACTGGTGTTCGCGGAATGAAACTTGAAGGCGACCAAAAAGTTGTTTCATTGATTGTTCCTAAGAATGATGGACCTATCTTAACCATTACAGAAAATGGTTTTGGTAAACGTACTGATTTAGCTGAATATCCAGCTAAGAGTAGAGCAACGAAAGGTGTTGTTTCTATTAAAGTTAGTGAACGTAATGGTAAAGTCGTTGGTGCCGTTCAAGTTGAAGAACTTGATGAAATTATGCTTATCACTGATAGCGGTACCTTAGTTCGTACTCGCGTCAATGAAGTGAGCATTATTGGTCGTAATACTCAGGGTGTGCGTTTGATACGTACTGCTGATGATGAACATGTGGTAGCACTACAGCGTATTGATGAAATTGAAGAGCCTGAACTACTTGAAGAAGTTGTTGAGGGTGCTGAAGGCATTGAAACGAGTGCGGAGCATAATCCGGAGCATAGCGCTCAGCAGGATGTTGCTGATACCTCACAAGACGACAATCAAGAGTAATTGTCGCATCAACACTAAAAAGGCGGCTAATAACCGCCTTTTTTAATGTGATTTTTTAAGTAAATAAATATTTCAAATTGTAGTTAATAAAGTAGGAAAGATAATGTCAGAAGTTTTTAATTTTTGTGCTGGCCCAGCAATGTTGCCGACACCTGTAATGGCAAAAGCACAACAAGAGTTTTTAAATTGGCAAGGCACAGGTAGTTCTGTGATGGAATTAAGCCATCGTAGTAGTATTTACATTGCTATGGCAGAAAAAGCTGAAGCAGATTTACGTGAGCTCATGTCTATTCCTGATAATTATAAAGTTCTGTTTTGCCATGGTGGCGGACGAGGACAGTTTTCTGCTGTACCACTTAACTTACTCCCCGCTGGTAAGTCTGCGGATTATATTATTTCGGGTTCATGGTCTAAAGCAGCAGCAGCTGAAGCAAAAAACTTTGGTGATATTAATGTTATTGACATTAATAAAGACAGTGATGGTAATGCTAGTCTTCAGTCGAGCACAGACTGGCCTCTTAATAAAGAAGCAGCGTATGTACATTATTGTCCTAATGAAACAGTTAATGGCATTGAAATAAACAATATCCCTGAGACTAATGGCGTGCCTCTAGTTGCAGACATGTCTTCAACTATTTTATCTCATGAAGTCGATGTCAGTAAATTTGGCTTAATCTACGCTGGCGCGCAAAAAAATATCGGTCCGTCTGGTTTAACTATTGTCATTGTTCGTGAAGACTTACTTGGTCATGCTCATAAAGCAACGCCATGTATTATGAACTATAAAACGGCTGCAGACAGCGACTCAATGTATAATACACCGCCAACTTATGCTTGGTATCTTGCTGGTTTAGTATTTCAATGGCTTAAAGAGTCAGGTGGCGTTAAAGAAATTGCTAAAGTAAACCAAGCTAAAGCTGAGTTACTATATCAAGCGATTGATCAGAGTGAATTATATCTTAATCACATTGAAACCCAGTATCGCAGTAAGATGAATATTCCATTTTGGTTAAAAGATGAAAGCTTAAATGAGAAGTTTTTAAAAGAGTCTGAAGCTGCTGGATTAACGGCGCTGAAAGGCCATAGAATTGTCGGTGGCATGCGCGCAAGTATTTATAATGCAATGCCTATTGAGGGTGTGAAAGCGCTTGTGGGCTTTATGCAAGAGTTTGAAAAGAGGAATAGATAAAGTGGAGCAGTTAACATTAAACCCAATAGGTAAAATTAATGGCGAAATATTTTTACCTGGTTCAAAAAGTTTATCTAATCGTGCATTGTTAATTGCGGCGTTAGCTAATGGCGTAACAAAAATCACTAACTTATTAGTAAGTGATGACATTAATCATATGTTAGATGCGTTAACAATCCTTGGTATTAAATATACGTTAAGTGACTGTGGCACTGAATGTACTGTTACAGGTAATGGTGGTTTTTTCCATGCTGAAGAACCATTGGAACTATACTTAGGTAATGCCGGCACGGCAATGCGCCCATTGTGCGCCGCTCTTGCAGCAAGTGAAGGTGAGTTTATCTTAACCGGTGAGCCACGAATGAAAGAGCGTCCTATTGGTCATTTAGTTGATGCATTAGCACAGTTGGGTGGCGATATAGAATACCAAGAAAATAAAGACTACCCACCGGTAAGAATTAAAGGTAAAGCGTTAACGGGCAATACAGTGACCATTGATGGTTCTATTTCAAGTCAGTTTTTAACAGCTATCTTGATGATAACTCCTTTATTGGATACAAATACCACCATTGAAATTGAAGGTGAATTAGTTTCCAAGCCTTATATTGATATTACGCTTGATATTATGAGTCGATTTAATGTCAATGTTCAAAATAATGACTATAAGTCGTTTAATGTTAGTGGTAATCAGGCATATCAAGCACTAGATAGCTATATGGTAGAAGGGGATGCATCTTCTGCATCATACTTCTTAGCAGCTGGTGCTATCAAAGGTGGTGAAGTCACTGTTCATGGCGTTGGTAAGCTCAGTGTTCAAGGAGATAAGCATTTTGCCGATGTTCTTGAAAAAATGGGTGCAGAAGTTCATTGGAATGATGAGTCAATCACCGTTATAGGTAAGCCGTTGACTGCAGTAGATATGGATATGAATCATATTCCTGATGCGGCAATGACTATTGCTACCACAGCACTATTTGCGACAGGAACAACAACCATTAGAAATATATATAACTGGCGTGTAAAAGAAACAGATCGATTAAGTGCCATGGCGACAGAGTTAAGAAAGGTTGGCGCTGAAGTTGTTGAAGGTAATGACTATATTTCAATTACTCCACCAAAAACGCTGAAACATGCAGAGATTGATACTTATAATGATCATAGAGTGGCTATGTGTTTTTCTCTTGTTGCTTTGAGTGATACACCCGTTACCATTAATGATCCTAAGTGTACCGCTAAAACATTTCCTGACTATTTTGACAAGCTAGCGCAAGTTTCTTGTTAATTATGTTACAGAAAATCATATTTACGCGATTTTACTCTGTAAATGCCGTATAATTGCGCCGATTTTCGATGTTAGGAGAAAAAAATATGCAGGAAAGCACTCCCGTTATAACCATTGATGGCCCAAGTGGGGCTGGTAAAGGAACCGTTGCAAGGATAGTTGCGGATCAATTAGGTTGGCACCTTCTTGACAGTGGAGCTATTTATCGCGTCTTAGCAGTTGCAATACAGCATCACCAACTTTCATTAGATGATGAAGAGCCACTAATTCCTATGGCTGCTCATTTAGATGTTCAATTTGAGATTAGTAGTCAAGGTGAGGCTAAAGTCATTTTAGAAGGTGAAAATGTTACCGAAATTATTCGTACTGAAGAAGTTGGTGGATTAGCATCGAAAGTAGCGGCATTTCCTCGTGTGAGAGAAGCACTATTGCGAAGACAACGTGCTTTTAGTGTTAGCCCAGGCTTAATTGCTGATGGTCGAGACATGGGAACTGTTGTTTTCCCTAAAGCGCCAGTAAAGATATTTTTAACTGCTAGCGCAGAAGAACGAGCTGATAGAAGATTTAATCAGTTGAAAGAAAAAGGGATTGATGTTAACATCGGGCGCCTTTTGGATGACATACGTCAACGAGATGAGCGAGATCAAAACCGCAAGGTAGCTCCTCTTATCCCGGCAGAAGGAGCGTTAACTATTGATTCTACTGATATTTCTATTACAGAAGTCGTCAATAAAATCCTTATGTTTGCCAATGGCAAATTAACGTAAAACACATACCTTTAAGTTAGCTAAATTTGTAATAACTGCTAGCATTAAAGAACTTTTAATAGAAAGCCTACTGTATGGATGCACTGGGCATACTTAACCACCCCATGAAACAATGACGTTGAATGGATTAATAGCTGAGTTTATAACAAGTTATGACTGAAAATTTTGCGCAACTTTTTGAAGAAAGTTTAAAAGAAATCGAAACACGCCCGGGTTCAATTATCCGTGGAACAATCGTAGCCGTTAACAAAGACAATGTAATTGTTGATGCTGGCCTTAAATCTGAGAGTGTTATCTCAATTGATCAATTTAAAAACGCTGCTGGTGAAGTTGAAGTAGTTGTTGGCGATGAGATCGACGTAGCATTAGATGCAACAGATGATGGTTTCGGTGAGACTATCCTTTCTCGTGAAAAAGCAAAACGTCACGAAGCATGGCAAGTGCTTGAAAAAGCATACGAAGAAAAAGAAACTGTTATCGGTGTTATCAACGGTAAAGTTAAAGGTGGTTTCACTGTTGAAGTTAGCGATATTCGCGCTTTCTTACCAGGTTCATTAGTAGATGTTCGTCCAGTACGTGACACTGCTCACCTTGAAGGCAAACCTCTAGAATTTAAAGTTATTAAGCTTGATCAAAAGCGTAATAACGTAGTTGTTTCACGTCGTGCTGTAATCGAAGCTGAAGGCAGTGCAGAACGTGATGAATTACTTGAATCATTAGCTGAAGGTCAAGAAGTTAAAGGTATCGTTAAGAACCTTACTGACTACGGTGCATTTGTTGATTTAGGCGGCATTGACGGTTTATTACATATCACAGATATGGCTTGGAAACGTGTTAAACACCCAAGTGAAATCGTAAATGTTGGCGATGAAATTCAAGTTAAAGTATTGAAATTCGACCGTGAGCGTACTCGTGTATCTCTAGGTATGAAGCAGTTAGGCGAAGATCCATGGGTAGCAATTGCTAACCGTTACCCAGAAGGTTCTAAACTTTCTGGTCGCGTAACTAACTTAACTGACTACGGTTGTTTTGTTGAAATCCAAGAAGGCGTTGAAGGTTTAGTTCACGTTTCTGAAATGGATTGGACTAACAAAAACATCCACCCATCTAAAGTTGTTAACTTAGGTGACACAGTAGAAGTTCTAGTATTAGAAATTGACGAAGAACGTCGTCGTATTTCTTTAGGTCTTAAACAGTGTATTGCTAACCCTTGGGAAGAGTTTGCTAAAAACTTCAACAAAGGCGACAAAGTATCAGGTAAGATCAAGTCAATTACTGACTTTGGTATCTTCATCGGTCTTGACGGCGGCATTGATGGTTTAGTTCACTTATCTGATATTTCATGGGCTGGCGGTGAAGAAGCTGTTCGTGATTATAAGAAAGGCGACGAAATCGACGCAATCGTACTTCAAGTTGACCCAGAACGTGAGCGTATCTCGTTAGGCGTTAAACAAGCTGAAGACGACCCGTTCAATATGTATCTGACAGATAAGAAAAAAGGTGCTATTGTTACTGGTAAGGTAACTGAAGTTGATGCTAAAGGCGCAACTGTTGAGTTAGCTGAAAGTGTTGAAGGTTACCTTCGTGTTAGCGACATTTCTGTAGAACGTATCGAAGATGCATCTACAGTATTGAAAGTTGGTGACGACGTTGAAGCTAGGTTTATGGGTGTGGATCGTAAGAACCGTACTATTAGCTTATCTATCAAAGCAAAAGATCAAGCTGACGAACGTGAAGCAATGGATAACCTAAACCAAGTAGAAGAAACTGGTTTAAGTGCTATGGCTGCAGCGTTTAAAAACGCTAAAAACTAATATTCCTTAACGGGAAATAGTTTTACTTTGCAATGGTGCTGTAATTACTACAGCAGGTGAAAAGAGTATTTATCACTATCGTGGTGATACTCTTTTCTTATTTTTAACGCCATTGGCGGAGCCAATTTTTACTATAATTTTTAGACTAATTAGTAATAATTGCGCGGTGCTAGGTAAATACTGAGAGGTCAGAATGACTAAGTCAGAACTTATTGAGAAATTAGCCGATAAATTAAGTCATTTATCCGCTAAAGAAGTGGAAAAATCTATAAAAGAAATCTTGGAATTGATGGCGCTATCCTTGTCAAAAGGAGAGCGTATTGAAATACGAGGTTTTGGTAGTTTTTCATTGCATTACCGTGCTCCACGAGTTGGTAGAAATCCGAAGACTGGTGAATCGGTTGAATTAAGTGGTAAATACGTTCCTCACTTTAAACCAGGCAAGGAGTTACGTGAAAGAGTTAATCTTTCTGTAGCATAAATTGCAAAGCTAACTAAAAAATTAGATAATAAACGGCATGTTACCCATGCCGTTTTTTTTTGGCAGAATTTAATAAGGCTTATTAAAGTGCGATTATATTTAACACTCTTTTTTATTTTAGTTTTACTTGCCGTAGCATTTATTTTCGGTAGCCAAAACGATCAATTACTCACATTAAACTATTTAGTTGCACGTACAGAAATAACTGTAGCTGCCGCGGTAAGTTTATTTACTGGACTAGGCTTTGCTTTAGGCCTGCTTGTGACTATTCTTTGGCGTATTGTACGTAAAAGCAAAAAGGCACTCGCGAAAAATAAATCCCAGGAAAAGTAAATAATACGCTTTGTCCTATTCTTCTTTATAACTTTTCTCAAGAGCCCCAATGATTGAATTACTCTTTTTATTATTACCCGTTGCCATGGCTTATGGCTGGTTTATGGGCCGTAATAGCATCAAGCAAAACCAACAAATTGCAAAACAAGATTTATCGATAAAATACTCTACTGGCTTAAATTATTTATTGTCTAACCAACAAGATAAAGCAATCGACTCTCTACTTGATGCGTTGAAAGTTGAAGATGATAGTGTGGAAGCACATTTCGCCATGGCTAATTTATTTCGTAAACGAGGTGAATTAGACCGAGCATTAAAAGTACATGAACACCTTGTTAGACTGAATCACTTACCAACTAAGGACAAGCAACAAGCTGTATTTGAATTAGGAAAAGATTTCCTTAGCGCTGGTTTATATGATCGTGCTGAGACTATGTTTATAAAGTTATTAAAATCAAAAGACTATGGTCTAAAATCTTTAACCTATCTATTGAAAATATTTCAATCGACTAAAGATTGGCAGCAGGGCATAGATAGACAAAAATTAATTGTTAAATATAACGATAAACGCTGTCTCTTATACACATCTGACGCTGCCGACGAAGAGGATAGTGT
>CAJXRC010000167.1 GCA_913058405.1 uncultured Colwellia sp.
GATCTACACTATCCTCTTCGTCGGCAGCGTCAGATGTGTATAAGAGACAGCTCATGATACTGATAATCATGGGGTTATTACTCGTGGTGAATTGCTATTAACAATGAATGGTACCACTACGCGTGTGGCAACAGGAGATTGGTATCATGTGCCTGCACACGTAGAGCACTCAGCTCATTTTGACATTGATACCGATGAAATCGAATTTTGGTTTAAAGACAATACATAATAAGATTTTAAACCTAAATCAGAGATGAAATTTATTATTATCTTGAAATAGTTAAAGTAATAATCGATTTTTTAGTGAGTTAACTATGGTGCGATTAAAGTATCCCTTAGCAATATTTTTTCTATTATGGTGTGCAAAAACTATTGCAGCGCCGACTTCTGACTGGAAAAAAATTATTCGCGATACACCTTATGCTTTTAGTAAAGGGGCATCCAAAAACTTAGCCGAATTACGCCGCTGGGTATTGCTATCCAATGGTTATTGCGAACTCCCTGACCGACATGTGTTTTTTGATCAACGGGGTCAATTCTTAACCTGGATGGATAATGAAGAGTCGGGCATAGCGACACAGGAAAAGTTAAATAAAATTCGTCAACAATTACACCAAAATAATAAGGTTAACCGCTGGATTGAAGGAACTATGTCTACCATAGGTTATCCCTTTGCGCTGAGTTGCGATCAACCATGGGTTGATATTCGAGCGGCTATTGACCGAGTAAAAGGCATAGTGCCGGAATCGAAAGTATGGGGCACTTGGGACGGTGTTAAGGCAGGTACAGAGTCTAATCCTATTAGCTTAGAGGCATTGGTCGGTTTAATGTTTCAACACCGCAGTTCACAGCTAGTTAAACCAATAGATACCTTGTCATTAAGGTTGTTTGTCGCCCAGTTGATTATTGAAAGTGGGGCAAAAAAACATGTACGTTCAAGTGACAATGCTTTAGGAATGCTGCAGTTAAAACCTGAGGTTTTGAATGACTGTGGTATTGAAAAGCGCTTCTATCAACATCGAATGGCACAGGTAGATTGCGCTGTTCGGTTATACGTGATGATTAGCAGAAATCTTCAACCAGTATTTTCCTCGGTATTCGGGCATCTTGAGAAGGTAAAACAACAAGCACTCTTTGATATACTTTTAGTCCAATCTTATCACTCAGGCATTGGTGCTATGACAAAATTACTCACTGATATTGATATGGGCAAAGCTGCCCGATATTTTGCTGAACATGAGCAACAATTCTCTGCCGAAGATATTGCCACGGGCATGATATTTCATAACTTGGGTCGCCAACCTTGGGGTTGGGAGTCACTCTATTACGTTCTGGATATCATGATTGTGTCTAAGTTCTTGTCTGCACAAGATAGTTAATGCTTGGTTTATTTTAATCCTGCTCTTCATGCTGGTATTTCCTTAGATAACTAATTGTGCTGCTATCACAATAGGTTACCAACTATTGCAAGTCGCTAAGTAGAAATAGTCACCTGCACTAAACATCGCTATTGTCTGAATATCGCCATTCTACGTGGCTTTTGTGTAATTTGTTTACTACTATTTTTAGACGTTGAGATAATACTCTCACTCCGTATTCCTATCCATATTCCATTAAGTTGTTGGCGGTTGTCATGGATAAATAACCAACAAAGGAAGCCCCCATGACTAAAAATCTAAAAGCTATATCATTTTATTTTTCGCTGTTCATCTTCCTGATGACTTGTGTATCTATGCCGGTAAATGCAGAAGAAAAAAAGTTAGAAAAAATAATCACCACTATGTGGGTCTTTTACCCTAAAGAAGGAAAGTCAGCTGAATTTGAAAAAGCGTTCAAAAAACATGTTGAATACCGTAAATCCATGGATGATCCACGCAAATGGTCAGTGTATCAGGCTGACATGGGTAAAAAAATGAACGCTTACTTAGTGCGTTCATGTTGTGAATCTTGGTCAGATCTTGATGATTATCGCCAATGGAATATCAAATCAAAGGCCTCTGAAAACTGGCGTGACAATGTTAGTGAATATGTTGCCCATTATGAACGAGATCGCTCTGAAGCTGATTTTGAAAATAGTCATTGGCCAGCCGATTTAAAATATAAGTATGTTGGTGTTAATACTTACCAACTTAAATTAGGCCATAGCGAGGCGAGAACAAAAGACAAAAAAGCTCTTAGTGATGCCGCTAAAAGTGAAAAGTGGCCATTTAATTGGTTTTGGGATGAGAGCATCAATGGAAAAATGGAAATGAACTTGGCTGTTCCCTATATGAGTTACGGAGATATGGCACCGCCAGAAGTTAAATTTAGTCAAATATTAGCTAAACATTTAGGTGGCAAGGAAAAGGCTAAAGAATTACTAAGCCGGTGGTCATCTCACTTCAAATCAGTTTCTTATAACATTTACGTATTACGAGAAGATTTGTCGATGTAAGCATTCAGTAATTATCAGCTCTTAAAAAATGGCAACAATAGTTTGCCATTTTTTTTGAATTCAAAAGATCGTTTTTAGTTCTATCTCAGTAATTAATGAGTATTTCAAACTACCTTAATTTTAACCCAGACCAAGCACGGGTCAGCGCCCAAACGGCTATGATAATAAAGGTGGTATGTACAAAGGTAAAGTAAGTAATTACATAAACCCATGTCCAAGCCGATTCAAAGCCCCCTAAGATAACCATCAAGGCTGAAACAACACCGAGTGCAATAAAGGCAACAAGATTAAGTTTGATGCCTAATTTTGCGTGATAAAAAGCGATGCTGGTTACCGGTAAATTTTTGATCGTGAGTATTAACCAAATAAAGGCAATGCCTGGCAAAAAAGTGAGGTTTAAAATTGAAGCAAGTGCGGCATTAGACGCTTGTTTAATCTGCTGTTTATCAACCGCAGTTTCTGTATCCGTTTGTGGCAATGCCATAAGTAATCCCTTTACGTTAATTTGTTTATTTAGCAATAACAAAAACTAAGAATAAAACCAAGAATAAAATTATTACTTTGGCTGAAAGTTGTTTAAGAACAATAAATAGTTTAGTTTTTAGCTAGGCTTTTTTAGTGTTATTAAAACATTATAGTTTATGGAAGAAAGCGACTTAGCGAATATGTAAAAATGTTTAGAGCTGAGGCGTGTTTTTTAACTCTACTATTTCACTTTCACTTGTGTTGATTTTTATTTTCCACCTATCTAGTTGGTGTTGATCTCTAATTTTATTAGGCAATAGGAAAACTCTGCCTGTGGGATGAACATTGTTATTTTAAATTTAATGCCTAGCAACTACATTGCTGAAACAGGCTAAACTAACTAGCGGCTCACATTAATTACTTGCCTTTCTATGTCAGCTATTTTCACCGTTAAATGCGTACTATTAAATTAACAGCTTAATAACGACCCCATTTTTTCATCGCCTACCTCAGGGCTCTTAAAACAAATGCCCATTAATCACTTGAATATATAAGTGTAATACTTTAAATTACATATTATCAAAAGATAATCATTCTCATTACTGTTAAGGGCAATTCATGGAAGTCAAAATGGTTCGTTTACCATTCAAAAGGTCACTCGTCACATTCGCCATATTATTAGCTTCAAGTACACAGGTTATGGCCGAGGACAAGCTTGTCAAAGAAGATATTGAAGTGATAACGGTAAAGGGCAGAGCCGCTCAATTCTATTTTGTAGAAGAATCAACGATGGCAACAAAGACGCCAACTGACTATATGGACTTACCCCAATCAGTTCAGGTTTTGAGTAATGAACTCATTAGAGATCAAGCGGCACGTCAAACTTCTGATCTTTATCGCTCAATATCTGGTGTGACTCAATTTAGTTATTCAGGCATTACTGCTAGGGGATTTAGGCAAGATCAAGTTCGTTATGACGGTGTACAAGGAGACCCTTACTCAGGTTTTTCTATTCCACAATTATTTAATGTTGAGCAAGTCGAAGTATTAAAAGGCCCTACAGGCATGCTATATGGCGCTGGTCAGCCCGGAGGTTTGCTAAATTACGTCACTAAAAAACCAAAATTTACTCAACACTCTGAAATTGCATTATTCATGGGTAACGAAGATCTCTTTGGTGGTTATGCTGATACGACAAATGCGATAAATGATGATGCAACATTGGCTTATAGGCTTGGTGGTTTTTACCAAAGTAAGAAAGGTTTTAGAAATAATACCGATGAAGAAAATACATTATTATCAGCAGGTCTTACGTGGTTGCCTACCGATGATGTTGATATAACTTTTCAGTATGATTTTATCGATCAAGATTTAGGAGGGCACCGTTTAAGAGGTGTTCCTGTGGATGATAATGGTAACTTCTTAACTGATATAAGTTACAGCCCTAATGAAAAAACGGATTTTCAACGTTTAACGGCTGATGTTTGGCAAGTCATTGCGAAAACACAACTATCTGATAACTTGACTAATAATACAGTATTGCGCGCTTTGGAGAATGAGAGAACGCAAAATTATCACGAAAATCGAGGTTTAGCCGATGATGGGCGTACAATGACCAGAGAATTTCGTGATCAGTTAAGAGAGAATAGTGAATGGAGTATCACTACTGATTTTGTCTATCAAATGACTACTGGGGATATTGAACATATCTTGTTATTTGGTGCTGATTATTTTAATAGCGAATTACACTATGAATCTAAATTTGGTCGTGGTGCTGCGTCATTAATCCCTGATATGGATATTATTAATCCTATATACGGAGCTAATACAAATGACTACCTTTTGAAAGTGCGCCCAGATTCAGATAGTGAAAGTAACCGTCTTGGGATATATGTACAAGATCAAATTCGTTTAAGTGAGCACTGGTTAGCTATAGCCGGAGTGCGATTCGATAAATTTGAAGATGTAGGAGTGACCGATAATTTCAAATCTTCTGATGATAATTACAGCCCGCGTATTGGTGCTATTTACCAACCTAACGATGATATGTCGGTATTTGGGAATATAACTCAAGGTTTTCAGCCACAAAGTTTATATAACCAACAGCAATCTAGCTTCGACAGTGACGTTATTGGCGATTTAAAAGCAGAAACAAGCGTGCAGCATGAATTAGGGATTAAAAATCAGTGGTTAAATAGCAGTTTGCACACCACGGTTACCGCTTACCACATTGTTAAAGAAAATGTGACCAGTTGGAACCCAGATGATACTGGAATTAATGATGGTATTGCAGCGATTGTACAAATTGGAGAAGTTACTAGTGAAGGTGTTGAAATTGATATCGTTGGCGACATAACTGAAACTTGGACCGGTACAGTGAGTTATGCATACAACAAGGCTAAAATTACTGGCGGCGCACCTGATTCAGTTAGAAATTCAGTAGGAGATGAGTTTGTAAATGCGCCAGATCATACTTTGGGTATTTGGACTCGATGGGAATTACCATCGATAAACTCGGCTATTGCTTTTGGTACTGACTATGTGAGTGACCGCATTAGTTTGAGTGGTCAAAAAGTGAAATCTTATACTGTGTGGGATGCAAGTTGGCGCAGTACTATCAATAATTTTGAAATTCAGCTGAACCTGAAGAATTTATTTGATAAAGAATATGCTACGAGTGGCTTTAATGAACGAAATGGACATTTCCCAGGAGAGCCACGTAGTGTCTTATTACAGGTAAGTTATTCAATTTAAACATCTTGTATATAAAAAGGCTTCTATTGGAGGCCTTTTCTTCATCTTTAAATCTACTTGTAAATTATGTAATGAACAAAAAAAAATGGTATGCATGGCATAGTTTAGCCGGCATTAAATTGTCAATATTAATATGTTTTATTCTATTAACAGGCACATTGGCTGTTATTTCACATGAAATAGATTGGCTTTTCAATAGTAGTCAACGTGTTTTACCGTCTGTCTCTTCTTCAGATATCAACTGGTCTAAAGTATATCAATCGGCGTATAAGCAAGATGATACATCGCTAATAAAGAGTATTAATGCGCCTGTTGATAATTGGTTCGCCGTTGAGGTTATCCGTGTGAATGACCAAGAGCAGCGCTACCGTGAGTTTTATCATCCCGTGACCGGACAATATCAAGGAAAAGGTCGTTGGTATAACTGGCAACGTTTTTTTAGGATGTCGCATCGGCATTTAATGATGCCTACTATTTATGGCGTTACTATTGTTGGTATTGTAGGGCTTGTGATGTTTTTTTCCCTTATCTCAGGTTTCTTTATCATTCCTCAATGGTGGAAAGCTTTTTTTAGGAAACCGAGGATAAATAATAGAAAAACATTTTGGAATGATTGCCATAGACTTTTCGGCTTGTGGGGGAGTTGGCTATTATTCACTGTATGTATAACAGGTACATGGTATTTAATTGAAGTCTGGGGGGGCAATGCTAGCTTTCCAGAACAAGATATTCCCGTGGTTAATAAAGTCGATCAGGTAATTTTTAAGACATCGCAAGCGATTTTTGAAACGACGATAAAGAGTGTTTCTACATACCATGATTTAAGCATTACACGCATTATTTTACCGACAAGTGAAGAACATATCATCATTGTTCAAGGTCAAAATGATACCGTGTTAGTGCGAGATAGAGCTAATAATGTTATTTTTGATAGCATTAATGGTCAATACTTATCACGACGTATAGCGCATGAACAATCGATGCATGTAAGAATATCTGAGGCGGCTGATCCGCTACATTTTGGTGTTTGGGGGGGGATTTACACTAAAATATTATATTTTATCTTTGGAAGTATACTATGTGCGTTAGCTATTTCAGGGACATATCTTTATGGTTTGCGACACTATAAGTCACAACGTAATGAATTTAATCTTGTTCGAAAAACGTGGAAAGCATCTTGGCTTGGAACAGGTCACTGGAAATGGTTTTCTATAGTAGTCATTAGTATTATGTTTATTCTGACCTCACTTATTTTTACAAATTATGTCTTAATATAAGATTAAATTAGCAATGTGACTTATCGATAAAATAGCTTGGTGTACATAGGAGTTATCTGCAGATATTTGTTCACTATTATTATCACTGCTTATGGAGTAGTGGGTTTAGGGCACTATGCAGTGTTTATTACCGTTTGAAAGCATAGTGCTAGCAGAAACTTTGTATTGAAACACCCTATAATATTTTGTTTGAAGTGAGTGAATAATTTTTGAGGAACGTCATGGAACCTTTGTTTTATAGCGGGCTTTGTCAGTGTTTTGATTAAAAATCAATTGTTTATACTGGCAGTATCGACCAGTTATATAAAACTTAATTAAGTCGTCATTTTTTGCCAGGTTACTTGCCCAATCTCTCTCTTTTATTCAGATGAAAGGTGAGCTAAGCCTTCTAAAATAGGACAATCAGGGTTATCGTCACCATCACATTTATCCGCTAGTGTCTGTAACACTTCTCTCATTTGCTCTAGCTCCACTATTTTTTCGTTTATCTCCTGTAAATGACTCAGTGCTAGTTTTTTCACGTTACGACTTTCTCTGTCATTATCGAGCCAGAATTTGAGCAATGACTGGATTTCAGTCATTGAGAAACCTAGATTTCTCGAACGACGAATAAAGCCCAGTTGTTGTATGTGCGCTTGATTATAGAGTCGATAACCTGCATCTGTGCGACTCGCTTTTTTCAATACGCCAATTTCTTCATAGTATCGAATCATTTTAGCGGACACCCCCGTTAAACTCGAGGCTTTGCCTATGGTGACAAGTTTATCCATGTTACTTCTCCTTATGTGTCCAACGTTGTAGTAACAATGCGTTACTGACAACAAATAAGCTACTAAATGCCATTGCAGCACCCGCAATAATGGGGTCAAGATAACCAAAGGCTGCCAACGGAATTCCTACTGCATTAAAGATAAAGGCCCAAAAAAGGTTTTGCTGTATTTTACGATAAGTCAGCCTTGCAATGATCAATGCCGTGGGCACTAGGCTTGGCTTACTGCGCATTAAAGTAAAAGAAGCAGCACTAACCGCAACATCAGTACCTGATGCCATTGCCATGCCCAAATCTGCTTTTGCTAGCGCTGGCGCATCATTAATGCCATCACCAATCATAGCAACCTGATAACCTTGCTCTTGATATTGCGTAATATATTTTGCTTTGTCTGCAGGCAGTACTTCAGCCTTAAAATCGTCCAACTGTAATTCTGAAGCCACCGATGTTGCACTCGCTTGGTTGTCACCGGTAAGCATAGCAACCTTTATACCTTGTTGTTGTAATAGCTTCACAGCAGACAATGCATCGGATTTCAATTTATCACTAAAACAAAATAGGCCGAGTAATTTTATTTTATCTTGGTGTTGACTAGCTAACCAAGAAACAGAAGCTCCCGCTATTTTTATTTGTTCGGTTGGCAGTGTTACACCTAATTCTTGCATCCAATGACTGCTGCCCATCAATACTAAATTGTCAGCAATGTTGCCCTTGACACCATAACCTGCGACAACTTGAAATTCATCGACAGGTATTGCTTGTGTATCGTTGGCTAATGCCTTTTCAACCACTGCCTTGCCTAATGGGTGCTCACTATTTATTTGTAGGGAATAGGCTAGCTGTAATACTGATTCTTCATTGCCATTAACGACTGTCATCTCACTTACAACAGGTTTGCCTTGGGTCAAGGTGCCTGTTTTATCAAATACTACTAAATCGATTTTTTTTGCCTGCTCTAATGCTACTGCATCTTTAACCAATACGCCCAATCTGGCAGCGGTTCCTGTGCCTGCCATTATAGCTGCTGGAGTTGCTAAACCAAGTGCACATGGACAAGCAATAACTAACACGGCTACCGCATTGAGAATGCCATTGGTCCAATCATCAAACACTAAACCCGTTACCAATAAGGTTGTCAGTGCGATCAATAAGACGACAGGAATGAAGATACTGCTGACTTTATCGACTATTGCCTGAACGGGGGCTTTCGCTCCTTGGGCTTCTTCTACGAGTGCAATGATTTTTGATAAAGTAGATTCGCTACCAACATTAGTGGCACGGATCTCCAAAATACCGTCTAAGTTAAGTGAGCCACCTGTGACGATATCACCTTCTTTTTTACTCAAGGGAATCGATTCGCCACTAATTAACGCTTCATCCAGGTGACTATTTCCTTGTAAAATCTCACCGTCAACAGGGACACTTTCCCCAGGAATTACTTTTACTTTTTCACCAGACTGCACTGATGAAGCTGCCACTTTTTGCCATTGACCTAAGCGTTGCACTGTCGCTTCAATAGGTTTCAAATTTTCCAATGCTCTAAGTGCATCAGTTGTTCGGCGTTTTGCTTTGTGTTCTAAATATTTACCCAGCAGAACCAAGGTTATTACTGCGCTACTGCTTTCAAAATACAAGTGCGGCATGCCATGAGCGCTATCAAAACTCCACCACAAATATAAAGATAGTCCGTAGGCTGCACTGGTACCGATGGAGACAAGAAGATCCATGTTGCCCATACCCGCTTTTAATGCCCCCCAGCCTGCACGATAAAAACGAGCGCCAAAATAGAACTGTACTGGCGTAGCTAACAACCATTGCCAAACAGGCGGTAACATCCACTGTTGCGAAAACAACATGCCTAACATGGGTAACACCAGTGGCAAGGTAAGTAGGCCTGCTCCCAATACGGGCCACCAGGCTTTAGTATAAAAAGGCTGATGTTGACTGGGTTTATTTATCACGCTGTCATTGTTCAATGGGATAAAAAGGTAACCCGCTTGTGTCACGGCTTGGGCTAGTTGTTCATCAGTTACAAAGGATAAAGTTTTTACTTGTACGTGCTCGGTGGCTAAATTTACCGATGCACTGACCATACCAGTTACTTTTAGCAATGCCTGTTCGACCCGCTTCACACAAGAGGAGCAACTCATCTTTCCAATACCAAATTGCTTTACCTTTACTGGCACTTGATAACCCGCCTCAATAACAGCCGTAATTAATTCACTATGACTGGCAGCACCTTGAATAGTTGCCGTATCTGTAGCTAGGTTGACTGTAACATCTGTCACGCCAACCACTTTGTGTAACGCCTTTTCAACACGACCGACACATGAAGCACAGGTCATACCGTCAATTTTGAATTGTGTAGTTGTATTCATAAGCTTCTCATCTTAATTGAATTGTAGAACTAAGCTGAGGTTAAAGCTTACTACGGTAGTAAGGTCAACTGTTTTTAGGAGAAAAGTTGTTATTAATGAAAATTGACAGCTTTATCTGAAATCACTGAACTCGCGCAGTGGTCAAAATCATCTTTGTGAAAGCTTTTTAAGATCAGTGACTCGTTGATTTTAAACCCTCTTATTTCAGGAAGGTTGTGTAATTAACAACTCACTATTTAAGATGTGTAATTGATGTCTTTTTTACCTGTTTATTGATGTTGTTTTAACCTGTCTCTTATACACATCTGACGCTGCCGACGAAGAGGATAGTGTAGA
>CAJXRC010000168.1 GCA_913058405.1 uncultured Colwellia sp.
GTGGGCTCGGAGATGTGTATAAGAGACAGAATGAATTTTGTACATTAGCTAATAATTCTGATTCTTTTCCGTCTGCATCAAATAAAGCAAGGTCTTTATCTTCACCAACTAAAGCGCTATCGATATCAACACAAGCTGTTAGGGTATTTTCTTTGTCAGGATCTAAACCTAAAGAAAATGGTGCCATTCCAACGCTTTGTGGTAACGATAAGCCACTCCACTTTTCATCTTTATGGTATAAGTTTTCACCTGACTCTAAACCTAACATAGCAACACTACGGTAACGAGGTGACTCTGGGTTTTTAACTAATAACACAGGGAAACTTGCTGATGCTTGTGCATATTCAGCAGCGGTTAACGAAATAATGTGTTGGCCAGCAACGTGTGCAAGATCGCGCTTGCTAGCAAGTTTAAGATTTTGATGTTGTTCTTTTCTAACAGGTACGAAATTAGCCATGACTTTATCTCTTGTAAATGCTTTTATCGAGCATATTTTTAAAATATTGTAATTGAATTGCGATAACTAGAATCAAATTATCGCGCTGTTATAAGTTATGGAGACACTTAATTCGCTTTCAATGCTAAACTCCACATTATTTTCTAAATATATAAAAACATAACGATGACTATAAAGCTATTTGCTTTTTTCACTGCACTCTTATTCTCTGTTAGCGCGTTATCTATGCCTAAAATAACGGTAAAACATCAACATAACGCCAAAGGTTTTGCCCAAGTTCAAGTAAGCAATGACACAATGGAAAATTTAATTTGTCATGTTGCCATTGACGGTAATAAAGTACTTTTCCGTCTCAAAGCAATCGAATATTCCAAATGGTTTACTGCAACAGATATCCGTTACAATCATACTAACTTTAGTGTTTGGTGTGATTATTTGAAGTTACATCCAAAATATCAAAAGAGATAAACACAAAGTACCAATACTCAATTGCCCAAGATTTAACGCATAATTTCTTGTACACTAGCGCCGTTTTTATTCATTTCTACGGACGTTTTATGTTGCATACGCTTTCTCAACTTCGCTCTGGCGAACTCGCCGGCATTAGCCAGTTAAAATTATCTGAAAACCTAAGTACATTTCCCTTAGAAATATTAACGCTAGCTGACAGTTTAGAGATCCTCGATTTATCTCATAACGCTTTATCATCATTACCAGATGAGTTGGCACAAATGACTAAACTAAAAATTATTTTTGCGTCGCAGAATAAATTTGAACATTTGCCGGAAGTATTAGGGCAGTTACCAAACCTTGAAATGGTTGGCTTTAAATCAAACCAAATAAAGCAAGTGGCTGAGCATTCGTTACCCGCTCAATTACGTTGGTTAATTTTAACTGACAATTTAATTGAAACATTACCAAATAGTTTAGGTGAGCGACCAAGGTTACAAAAGTTAGCCTTGGCGGGTAACCAATTAACGCATTTACCGCAAACATTAGCGAAAGCCGATAATCTAGAACTCGTGCGTATTTCTGCTAATAAACTAACAAAGTGCCCTGAACAATTATTAAACCTGCCTAATTTGGCTTGGTTTGCTTTTGCAGGTAATCCTTTTACAACAGTTAACAGTGAAGCTGACGCCGAAGTTAAGTCCGTTCCTGAACTCTCATCATCAAGCTACACCTTAGAGAATGTATTGGGTCAGGGCGCGTCGGGTGTGATTTCAAAAGCACACTGGAATACGCCACAACCACAATTTCCTGAAGATATTGCAGTAAAAGTATTTAAAGGTGAAATCACCAGTGACGGTTACCCGCAAGATGAATTACAAGCTTGTTTGCAAGTCGGCTATCACCCCAATTTAGTAGAGTCGGTAGCGCAAGTGAATGAAGAAAACTATCTTGCCTTAGTCATGACTCTGATCCCTGAAAACTATCGAAACCTAGGTTTACCACCTTGCTTTAAAAGCTGTACCCGAGATACCTTTTCACAGAGTTTTAGCTTACCTATCACTCTTATTAGTCATATCGTTAACCAGATGCGAGATGTATTCACGCACTTGCATAACAATCAGGTCTGTCACGGTGATTTGTACGCTCACAACACTTTATTTGATAGCCAAGGTAATATCATTTTCGGCGACTTTGGTGCTGCGACTAGCTATCAAATGCTAACACCTAGTCAACAAGAAAAAGTTAGAAAAATTGAGAACAAAGCATTAAACCATTTTATCGATGATTTACTGAGTATTTGTGCTGAGCAAGATAAAACAAGTGAAGCGTTCAACAGGCTACAAAAACAGGTAATACCTAATGAAATATAGAATAACTATATTTAACAAATTTTGTTTGTTCTAAGCTCATCAATGTAGCTCTGAGTAGGGAAGAAATTTAATCAAATTGGTATAAGTGCTTAACCGCTGATCGCTTCATAATTAATTGCTGCTAACTAAAACAAGGAAGTTACTATGCGCTTAAAAGGAAAACTCATAAAATGGAACGCCGACAAAGCCTTTGGATTTATAACGCCTAATGGCGGCGGCGATGCTATTTTTATACACAAAACAGCTTTAAAAAATCGTAATAGAACACCAAAAATCAATGATGTTATTACCTTTTCAGTAATACAAGATAACCAAGGTAGATATTGTGCAGATCAGGCAACATTTTCTGGTGAAAAATCACCTAAGAAACAAACCAAAGGCATAAATACATTCTCGATTTATTTATCCCTAATATTCATAACTTTAGTCACCACTGCTCATTTGCTTGATTACCTGCCCAAGAAAATATTACTAGTGTACTTGGGTCTCAGTATCATAACTTTTATCGCCTATGCTTTTGATAAGTCAAAAGCGCAACGCGGCGAATGGCGTACACAAGAAAGCACTTTGCACTTATTAGCACTACTTGGTGGTTGGCCAGGAGCGGCCCTCGCACAACAATTGCTTAGACATAAATCTAAAAAGAAGGAATTTAGACTAACCTTTTGGTTTACTGTAGTTATTAATATTGCAGCGCTAGGTTGGTTAATGACAGCTCAAGGTAAGCCTTTTTTAAGTTTTTTTTCTTAACTCTGTCAATGACCGAGTAATCGATAAACAATTATTTATTTAAAGTTATACCAATTCTCTTCAATCAGTACCTTATCTCTAAGCCTTTTAATTCTCGCTGAGTAGGAAATAACTTAATGGACTTGGTATTAGATCTATCAACTTCATCGGCAAATTGAAAGGTCTCCCCTCCCCCAAACACACAAAGTAATGCACTTACACAATCTGACACTTTTCGATAAAAACATGACATTTTTTAAAAACTAATGCCATAGATTGAAGGTCCATCCATCAATAGAATAATCCCAAGTTTATTAAAGCACCAAAAAATGAAGGAAATATTCAATGGTACAAACCAATAGAACACTTATTACCTCTGTAATAATAGCGACCAGTCTATTAGCGGCATGTGGTGGATCTAGCTCAAAGAGTAGTGTAACAACAGATAAAGGTGTTACCGCGCCTACTAACTCATTCAAGACGGTAGCATGTAAAAGCATGCTACCTCCCGCTAACATAGCGCTTTTGACTGAGGGCTCTAGTTGTGGCTATCTTACCGTGCCAGAAAAACATGCTCTATACGGTCAAGCAGCTTCAGAAAGAAATATCGAAATAGCAGTGATCAAGCTCGCCTCTACTTCTAAAAATAAACAAGCAGATCCTGTTGTTTACCTGCAAGGAGGCCCTGGTGGCAGTGCTAGTTCAAGTATTGCTCAAGTGATAGAAACAGCCACCTTTATCGATAACAGAGACGTATATTTAGTTGATCAACGCGGTACTGGCTATTCGAAACCCGCATTACTTTGCACTGAGTTTGATGAAGCAGGTACACCTGCCCAAGTACAGGCGTGTAAAGTAAGGTTAGAAAGTTCCGGAGTTGATTTAAATGCTTATCATAGCGTACATAATGCCATGGACATTGTTCAGCTCAGAAGCGCCTTAAAAATATCACAATGGAATTTGTACGGTATTTCTTATGGTACACGATTAGCCACTACTATCATGCGAGAAAATAGCGAAGGCATTCGCAGTGTCATCTTAGATGGTATGTTTCCGATAGAAGTTAACGGTATCTCTGATACGCCATGGGCGAATTATGAATCACTGAATCAAATAATTAAAAACTGTGAGAATACCGACGACTGCCCACCTGAAGAAGTAAAAGCCGTTATCGAAGGTATTATTGCCCGTATGCATAATGAAGACATGGTAGATGAAAGTAGAGAATTTATCCAAACCTTGCTTAACATGTCCTCTGAGTCAGTTATCCTTGATTACTTGTTAGCGGTTAATAAAGATATCAGTAAGTATGCATCTGCATTAGACACACTCACTGAAGAGCAAGGTGAAGGTAATGAACAAGGCGAGGAAGAGTTTTTTTATAATGCGATGGGATTATCTACTGTTTGTGCAGAAGAATATCCATTTATCAACATAACCACTTTAGTTGATGATAATAGTCAAGGCTGGTCGGCAAGTACCCAACTAGCGGTGAATAGCATGTTTCATATGGGCTTTGATGCCGCATCTTGTAAAGCTTGGGATGTAGCCTCTGCAAATGATATTGAGACACAAGCCGTTACCAGTAATCTTCCTGTATTAATTCTCAATGGTTTGCAAGATACGCAAACACCTGCCGCTTGGGGAGCGTTGGTTGCGAAAAACATGCCTAATGCACAGAGTGTCACCAATCCACAAGGTGGTCATGGGCAGTTGTTTTCAGGCTTAACTTGTTTCGACACTATGGCAGATAATTTTTTAGCTCAGCCAAATAAAGCGCTTGATACTAGTTGTGTTTCAGAAATTCCGGAACTAAATTATACCGACAGTGACCAAGAAGAATCTGCCAGTTTTACTTTTAAAAATAACGATATGAGTGCTGCTACTGTTTATATGAATGGTGTCATCGGCTCAGACACTTTAGAAGTGATACAAGAATTACTTCGCGATTATCCCCAGGTCAACACTATTGTGATGCAAAATGTACCCGGTTCTATGGACGATGAAATTAATTTGTTAGCGTCGATGGAGATTAGAAAACACGGCATTGCCACCCATATCCCTGCCGATGGCATGGTAGCCTCAGGCGGTACTGATATGTTTTTAGCTGGTATTAATCGTACCATTGAAACAGGTGCTAGATTAGGCGTTCATTCATGGAGTGACGGTAGCGGCAAAGTTGCACTTGATTACCCAAGAGATCATCAAGAACATGTTAAATACCTAGATTATTATCGCGTTATGGGAATTCCTACTGACTTTTATTGGTATACCCTAGAGGCTGCATCAGCTGAAAGCATACACTGGATGACCGCACAAGAGATTGCTCAATATGCTATATTAACAGAGTAAGAATTCCCCTAGTGCTTAGGGCTACTATACCGTGCATACATTGCGATAAAGTAGCCTTTAAATTTTTATAACATTGAATAAGGATGAGCAGTTTTGAGTGAATCGAGCAGATCTACAAAGGACATTAAAATAATGAGATAAAATTACTCATTATTGATACTAGCTATTCTATAGCGGCTTCTGATGTACAAGTGCTTCCTTGGTTTCAATATTCTTAAACCACGCATACATAGGTTTTGTTCCAGCGTTATCTACATTGGGAGCTTGGCGCATGGTTGCTAAATCGTCTACGTTTATGGTTCGCATTTCAACACTAAAGCGTGTCGCACTAGACGTATTGGGTACGCTTGCATGTAATTGAGCACTAGCAAAATTTAATACATCACCCGGCTGTATTACCAACTTTACTACACCATCTTCATTAACACCTTCAATGGGTGAAGGCGCATTGGGATAGTTGAAACTACGTTCCCTTTGAGTTTGATTTCGTTTTTCTAACAAGGTATCAAAACACCAAGTTGCCGTAGTATTAGCTAATGGTTTTTCCCAGTAATCGGGGTAGATGGCAATAGTGCGCTCTTCTGTTAAGTCAAAAATAGGTGCCCACCAATTTTGTTGGCAATTAATATTGCTTCCCCAAGTATCCCTATGGTGCCCAATTGCAGCACGGTCTGCCCCTTTATGCTGTTCTGCAAAGGGGACAACTCTGAGTGGGAAATGATCGTAATAGCAATTTATTGGAACTATGCCGCATTCAGTGAGTGCGTGAAAAAATAACTGCCGTGCTTTTTCACTGCATCGAAATTGGGTCTGTGCAGCACCCGTTGCTTTTAAAAAATCTTGCTTATTCAGTTGATGCTGGGCATGAGTTGGATCTAATTCGCCCAAGTGTTCCTTTAATAAAGCTTTTGTGAATTCAATTAGCTCAATCATGGATTCACGTTGGGTATAAACTAATAAATGGCCAGAGAATAGCAATTCAGCTCTTTCTTGATCATCGATTGGATGATTTAGGTGTATAACTTTCATACTAATTTTCCTAAAATATTTTTAGCAAAACTATGACAAGACGTAATTTTAGCGAACACTATGTTAACCCCCAGCCCTTAACAGCAAGCCCCTCTTTTTTACAAAATCTGAAATTGTAACGAACAACTACTCTGTAGGCCACAGCCTGATTTAGATTAAGTCAAAATACGACTTCAGGTTAGATGATATATTGTGTTTTACTATAAAAACATTAGGTGTAGTGGTTCATATTGGTTCTGAACTAATCGTAGTATTGATTAAATCACTAAAGAGACATAGCAAAGTACAAAACAGCCACTTTACTAACGTTCACTTATGATACGAAAGCGGACATTTAAATACCTTATTTAAATGTCCGCCAATTTTTCAGCCACTACAATTTTACCAGTATGTTACAGTGATACTCTTATCTGAGAAATTACCCATCGGTTGTCACAGAGGAGTGTTTTCTGACATCCATGCTATTAATTCTTTTTCACTTTTAAATAGATGCGTCAGTGCCTGAACCAGCATTGGGTTATTACCATGTTTCATTAATTGTCGGCTATCGGTTTGAAGTCCAATACAAATTTTATTATTAGCGAATGCATATCCCAGTTCAAAGCAAGCCCCTTCATCTACACTTCTTCCATCCAACAAAATAAATAAGACATCACAACCATCAATAGCGGCAATGTCTCCATTGAAAGTAGACTCAAATGCAGAGTTTAAGTTTTCACCTGCCTCTAGAGCATCGAAAACAAGTCCGTTATCTTCTTGAGGTAGAAATACATCAAAAAATTTTAAGAACTTATCTCTTAGGTATAAGTTGTATTTCAATTCAGATTCACAGAATAATGGGGCAGCAAAATATAATTTTCTCTTCATTACTCAAGGCCCTGTTTTTGTTTAAGGTAGTCATTGAAATCGAAGGTTTCATATGGGGTAAAAAATATAACCTTCATAATCTCTTTTGTAACAAACTCTATTGATTTATTTTGAGCATCTATAAGAGATACCGAGTGTTTACTTTTGTCGGCACCATAAATTTTAATAAGTTTATTTTGTTGATCTTTAATATAATTTTCGTCTCCTGAACGCCCACGATACTTTTGACGAAACTCTAATTCGGAAGGGTTACCAGATATAAAAATAATCTTTGCCTTAACAAATCCTTTCTCACTTATATTACCCAAACAAACTTTCTTTATTATCTGTTCAGCTTTGATTTTGTTGTCTTCTTCTTTTACAAATGCAAATGCGTCGAGTGGTGCTCTATCCATAACATGGATGCCAACTTTAGCATTTTTGAACCGTCTATTTTTTTGTCTGACTTGCCCTAAAATCCAATCATCAACACTATCTCTTTCTTCTGGTAAAAGTTTGTTCCAAGGTTTAGAAATTAAAGGATTTCGCTCCTCTAACCATTCGTCAATAATGTTCATCCCTTGTAATCTGCTTATTCCAGATGTTTTTCCTACGGATACAACACCTGTAATATGAAATAACATATTTTCACTTACACCTGAACATTCGAACAAATCTGAAAAATTATCATCGTCAATCACTGAGACTAGCTCAATCATATTTGAAATATCATTATCATTCATAAATAGAGTTACAAAGTTATATAGTTCAAAATTAACTCTTGATATTTCATCTTTTTCTTCTTTGCTCGGCTCATTTTTATCAAAATAATGAACGTAATAATGAACAGTACCTGGTGCTGCTCTTTCTGTTTGGCGGAGCAAACTTCTCATGCCTGGATCATTTAGTGAAAAACCAATAAATAAACAAGGAGATTTAGAGAAGTAGTCAAATAAAGTTCTATATTTCCCTGTAGCAGAATCTATGATTTGATCTGATATCGATTCTTCAGTCAATATTACTGTTTCTGAATACCTATCGACTGTCTCCATGGGGATATAACCGTTGGGGTGGTATACTACAGGGCGATCATTTTGAATAACGAAGTTAGGCCCCCAAGCCGCATAATATCCAACTGTATTATCAGAGATCTTCGTTCTATGTAAGGCTTTCTCTAGAAGTTCATCAAAATTATAACTAACAACTAAAGGTACGTTATGACAAAGTTTAGCGAGATTGATTAAATAGGGATGGTTGTCTATTTTCGACTTTAAATCACCAACGTTCATATATAATGACTTTCGAATTATATCGCGCCAGCGTGAGGCAACCTCCGGTTCATGAAGCCTAGCATCAATTTCATGTTTGAATTCGTCACTTTTTACAAGAGCATCTCTAAATCTTGAGTGCAAATATTGTGCTTGCATGGGTTCTGGATTATTTAATATATCTCCCCCATTGATTCCTCCTGACTTCATGTGTCCAGTTATACGTGATAACAAGTCATGCCAAGAAGGAAAACCAGCTGATAAGCTCAAACCTGCTCCCAGAACAACTCCAAGTTTTCTATCTGTAGCCAACTGCCTTAAATGAGCAATAGCAGTAGGATATTTTTTTATTAAAGCAATTTTATCATTTCTATTTTTCATAAAGTTATTAATGAAAGGTACATTTCCTTGAGTCTAATTTTTCTAAAAAATTCAGCTGTTTCATAGCACATGCAATAACTTCAAGGTATTTACCTGAAGCATCAGTTATTACTTTTTCAATGCTGGATGTTTCAAAACTTAAGTTCATTTGTTTCTTTAGCTCTTCAACCAAATAAATGAGTTGTGCATCTGATGCATGATTTAAGTCAGTGTCATAATATTTAATTATTTCATCCAAATTTAGTAGTCCGTATTTACCCGATAAAATATAACAAACGTCGGATTTTTGTTTAGCTATTATTAAATTAGCCTTAAACCTTTCTGAACTATACATATGTTGTGCAGAACATTCTTTTCTCACTTTACTACTAGAACACATAACAATTGCTACAATCATAAAAGCTCAGTCTTAATTTGTTGCTTTATTGGGGATATAACTACGACATTCCTCTGGGAACCGAATATAATCAGGGTCTAGGTAGGCAAGAGTATCAATAAGGGCATGTTGAATTTCTGTTAATCTTGTAAAACTATCTTCAACTTTTGTGGATAAGTCTTTAACGTCAGACTGAAGTTTTTCGAAAAGTGGTTCTTTGTTATTTGTAAGCTTAGCAAGGAAACTTGCATAACCAATACAACCTAACTGGTTATTGTTTCCTACAATCATTAATTCACCAATTGCTCTTTGTTCGCCTGCCCAAATTCTAAATAGGTCATCAAATTTATTTGTTTGCCAAAGGGTATATATATTATCTCTCAATCGTGATATTTCTTTTGTTTTAGTAATGTCGTTAAACTCTATAAATTGAATTTCTCTTCTGATTATTTCCACCCAGGCGAAATACTGCGCAATGACAAAAACGGTATTATTAACAACATAATCTTTTTCACCACTATTTCCTTGAAGGTAATATTTTGTGATAAACCCTTGGGCTAAAATATTGTAAAGCCTACTTTGTAAATCATAAGCAGCATGCAATAGAGGACCTTGATACTTTTTCATGACATCTTGATATTCTGTTTTCCTAATATCTTGTGCGGTGATTATTTGTAATTTAGACTTCAATTCTTCAATTTTTATATTGTAATCATGGTTGTTTTTAGTTTTATAGTCCTCCATTTCTTTATTTAATTGAAAGGTGATATAGGACTTAGCTAGATAACCAGCAACTATAAGTAGGGTTGCAGTCCCTCCCATTGACACTAAAAAAACATTTAAATAATCCATAAATTCCCTCTTAAGTTGACGATTTTATTAACTTTACTACAAATGCGCTACCTTAAAAAGTAAATGAATAGAGTGGTTCAACAAAAAGGGCCAACATACTAGGCTTTGATTGTTATTGAATTGTACGTTTAGGTCAGAATTCACATAACAAAATATCAGGTATGAGCTACTACACATTACTTTAAGTCTGTCTCTTATACACATCTGACGCTGCCGACGAAGAGGATAGTGTAGA
>CAJXRC010000169.1 GCA_913058405.1 uncultured Colwellia sp.
ACGAGATCTAGTACGGTCTCGTGGGCTCGGAGATGTGTATAAGAGACAGGATCAGTATTGAGCCATTTCTTGCTTTAATTTAGCTATTTTTATATTTAACTTACTGTCATGGGCACTCAAACCAGATAAAATGGCCTTGGCTTGCACATATTGATGAACAGCAATATACGCTTCAGCCAAGCTAACCTTAGCACTGATATCCATTGAGCCCTTACCTACCATATTCGAGAGTACTTCGATACCTTCTTTATATTGTTGATTCGCTACTAGGATTACACCGTAACTTTCTAAGATATTCGCATTAGTAGGTGATAAGGAGAGAGCTTTTTTAATATTAAGCTGTGCACTTTTTATATCATTACTCTGATATTGTTGCCAAGCGAGGTTATTCAAAGCAGCTACATTACCTGGTTGACTCTCGACAATTCTTCGATAGATTCTAATTATTTGATCTGATTTATTATTGTTTATATTGTTCGTACCATACAATTCGGCAAGTAACATTCTCACCCGGTTATCATTTTTTACTTCACTAAGATAATTTTCTAAGACTTTCTCTGCCTCAGTTCCTTGTTTGGAAAACTGTAATGCCCTTGCCAGGTTGATAGCATTATTACTCGTTGGTACTTTCTCATATAACTCACTATATAGCTCAATTGCTAGGGGATATTTTTTTTCTTTTATCGCAATTTTTGCCGTTGTGACTGTTACTAAGTGATTAGAAATACCTTTATCATGTAGCAAACTTAATTGATGCTTAGCGGCTAGCACATTATTGTTTGTTAATTCTAAATAAGCTAACGTTGTCATCAAGTTATTATCATTAGGAAAATATTCAATTGCTGTTTTAGTTAACGCCAAGGCTTGCGGGTAGCGCTGTAATACTTCTAACGTAGCAATGTTACCGGCATTGAGAATATAACTTCTAGGAGCCATTTTTAGACCTAGTTCATAAGTTGCCAAGGCTTGTTTAAATTGACGGGTTTGTGTATAGCTATCAGCTAATACAGACCAATAGCGTGGTGACAAGCTCTCTTCAGTTTTAATCGATTCCAACAATTCTATGGCTGCAGGAACCTGCTTACTGATTCGTAAGTTTTGAGCCAAACCGATGACTAAATTTTTATGAATATTTTTACCTTTGAGTTCACTCTCCTCATGTAGCGCATTTAAAAATAAAATAGCTTCTGCTGAATTTCCTTGTCTGGTTTGTAGAACAGTATAACGACGTATAGCATTATGATGATTTAGATTTAACTCAATAACCTCTTTAAATCCAGCGATAGCTTCTATCGTTTGTTTATTAAAAGCAGCAACGATAGCTAAATTATAAATAGCACTAATGTTTTTAGGCTCTATTGCCAAGGCATCTTGGAAGGACTTTTCGGCTTTATCTACTTTCTCCAGTTTCATAGCAATTAAGCCGTCTAATATATTACCGGATACTTGGTGCTTTTCAGAGTTCAACCACTTATTTGCTATAATTTTCGCCTTCGAAACCTCATTATCTCTAAGGTATTGGCGAGCCAAAGCAAACTCTGTATCGTGTAAATTAGCATCAATATTAAGAGCGTGTTCCAATGACTTAACGCCCGATAAATCTCGTTGACTTAACAACAGAGCACCCTGTCGAATTTGTAAATTGGTATTGCTAGGTGAAACTTGAGAAGCCTTATTTAATAAGGATTCCGCACTGGCAAAATCACCTGCTTCCATTAGTTCTAAACTACTGATCTGCAATAAATTAGCATCGCTATCGCTATTTTTTAGTTTTTTCAATTTATCTACAGATAGAGCTATATCATCGGTATGGCCTAACTTTATTTTTATTGATAGCAGAATTGCATTGATAGGGTGAGTTGTTGGTAACATACTCTCTAATGAGATCAAGTAATCGTATGCTTGTTCTAATTCACCTAATTGGTAAGAGCTTATACCGGCAACCATACTGGCAATGACAAAACTATCATCATAGCCAACCGCTTGGGTTGCGTATTCTTTAGCTTCTATATAATTACCCGCATTATACTCAATTTGAGATTTGTACTGTAAGGCAAGTGGTGATTCTTTAAACGAAACCAGTAACTCATCAGTAAGGGTGTTGGCTTGTTCAAACATACCCGCCTTAATTAAGCTGTTGACTAAGAAAAAACGAATAGTCTGATCTAGAGGATAACTATCTAAATATTGTGAAAAAGAATCACTTGCTTGCTCAAAGTTAGTTAGAGAAAAATATAAGAAGCCCTGTAATAAAGACGCTTCTGCAAAAGTCTCCTGGACGCTTAACAATTTATTTGTAATGTTTATTCCCTGTGAAAAATCTCTATTTATATAAAACAAGTAGGCCTGAGAAATTTTGCTGTAAGGGCTCTTTGGTAATATAGCAGTGGCTTGAGAAAAGTAATCATGTGCTTTAGTTCTTTCATCATTAGCAAGAGTAGCCATACCGGCATAACTTAAAACAGTAAGGTATTCATTGTCGTTAAGGTCTTCACTCAACTCAACGAGTTGCTCAACCTCTTTAGTTTTATTTAAACGTGTTTTTACCTGTGCTAGCGATGTTGCTGCTTTTGCATAACTTGCTGCCAGATCTACTGCTCTGTCTAATTCTTTTTCAGCACTAATATAATTCCCTTGATTTAGGTAAGCTTGTCCTAACAATAAACGGGCTTCAGCGTTTTTGGGTGCCAATCGGACTGCATTCTTATAGTCTATAATAGCATCAGCAAATTTGCCTTGTTGACTGTATTGGTGTGCACTGGCCATTAATTGCTCAGCAGTCTTTTGTTCGCTGCAAGCACTAAGGTTTAATGCTAAGGCGACAGTAGAGGTGATTAATAATTTATTCATGACAAATCCCTTGGTGTGTTTCTATTTCATAACTTATTGTTTTAATGTTTTTGCTATGAAAAAGATGATGCTATCAATATTGCTTACTGAGAGTCTCTTGATGCAAATAAAAATGACTGCTAAAGCAGTCATTTGTTTTAGCTGATCAAACAAAGCTATAGTTGAACTTGTAATTTTGATTTTTTCTCTTTCTGTTCATCCGTTGAGGTCACTGCTTTGCTTAATAAATCTTTAGCTTCATTTATTCGATTATTTGCAATAAGCACTTCAACATAATTCAATTGAATATCAACATCCTTACCTTCGGCTATTTCAGAGGCTTTACTCGCATATTTCAAGGCTGCCCGTTTATCGCCAGATCCTAACAGGACTTTACTATACGTATCAACAATATTGGCAATATGAGGAGCCAATTCAAACGCTTTCTCTGCATGTTCTAGGGCTTTACTGATATTATTTTTTTCTAAATATAACCAAGCTAAATTGTTATGGGCAACCACATTCTTAGGTTGTTTCTTAACAACATCATCATAAACAGCGATGGCCTTATTACTGTCATTTTCAAGGTATACTCCCGCAAGCATTGTTTCAATACGATTATTATTAGGATCAATAGTCAGGTAGTGCTCTAACACTTTCGCTGCTTTAGAATTATTTTCATTACCTAAATGAGCTCCGGCTAAATAAATTGCATTTTGAGCACTAGGATAAGTCTTATAAAATACGGTTAATTTAGGTACCGCTTGTACATAATCCTCTTCTAAGAGGGATATTCGCCCAAGTAGACCTCTCTTAAGTGCTTCGTTAATATTTTTCTTCTCTAGCCTTTTATAAAGACTTTTAGCAGGAGATATTTGCTTATTGTTCAGTAATAACTGCATTTGAATTAACTGTAAAACCAAGTTGTCATTATGATTTTCAAGGCCTCTTTTAACTACAGTTAACGCACGCTCATAACTTCTTTGGCTCGCATAGAAATCGGTTAATAACACTACAGCTTCTATATGGTAAGGATTCTCTTTTAACCATTTTTCTAACGTAGTGTGTATTTTATCGACTTTTTGCTGTTTTTTGTAGGTAAGCAGTAGTAATTGCCAATAACGCTTAGGTAGTTTTTCAGTCTCCTCGATTGATACAAGTAGGGTTTCAGCCTGCTTTAACTGCTCGAGACTCACCATAGCTTCCGACAATAAAATAGCTTTATTAATATCTGTTTTATCAAGTTCATAAGCAGTTGTCAGTTTTGCTAGTGCCATTTCATTTCGATAAACACCAAAGTACTGTCTTAAAACTTTATTATTTGCAGGCGCTATAGTTATTAAATAATCAGCCCGCTGTTTACTTAAAGGGATATTTTTTTGTTTACGAGCAATACGTAATTGCTCTATCAATGCAAAGAAATTATCCTGTTCTAAACTTAAACTTCTCTTAAGCGCTTGCTCTGCTTCATCATATTTTTCTTCTTTTATTGCAATGCTCGCTAATAAATTAAAACTGCTCGCTTTATCTGGATATTGCTGTTGCCACTTTTCAGCAATAGCCTTAGCTTTAGGGATATCCCCTCTTTGCAATGCAGAAAATGCTATTGCTAATTCTGCTTCAATAAGCTCAGGGTTGAGTTTTACTGCATCTTGTAAGTTCTCTATGCCTGAAGGATCATTCATCATTAGTTTTAAAATGCCTTGACGGGTATTATGAGCAGCGTTTTCTGAGCTGCTTTGATCACTTTGAGCAAGCAACTTCTTCGCTTCTGTGGTTGCCCCTAGCTCTAATAACTTATAACTTAAAGACGATAAAAATTGTGAATTCACCTCATCAGTACCATCAAAATCACCAATGGTGGCACTAATCTCGTCAATTAAGCCTAATTCTAACTGAGTAACTGCAAGCATGCGACGCGCTTGATGATCTTTAGGCAGATACTTAATGATTGCACTTAAGTGATGATAACTTTGCTGCCAATTCTTGAGATAAAATGCACTCGCTCCCGCCACTAACTTTAAGTTAAATTGATTAAAATTTGCCGATAATGCTGCTTCAGCATGTTCACTTGCCTTAGCAAAATCTTTTGCTTGGAAACGGACCATCGCTTTAATATAGTGCGCAAAGGGTTGGTTATTAACTTTAGCTAATATAGCGTCGGCATGTTGTTCAGCTTCCTCATCATGCCCTGCTTTAAGTAATGCATTCGCAAGTAATAATTCAACCATGCCATATCGAGGTTGTAATTCCATGAATTGTTTAAAGCTATCTACTGCCAGTTGATATTCTTCAGTCACAATACTAACTTGCCCTTGCAGCATTAGAGCATCAACTTGCTTAGGATCTATGGTTAAAATTCTGGAAATAAGTGTTTTCACTTCATCATACTTATTTTCTGATAACTGAAGATATGCTAAAGCCAGCATGCTATGGAGGCTTTGTTGGGCAATCGACTGCGCTAATTCAACACTTTGCTTTGCTAATTCAGGTTGTTCGCTACGAAGTGCTGCGAGTGTTTGGTAAGCTAAATATTGACTTCTCTCTTCTGCAGCGAGCTCCTTAGCTGCAGTACTTAATGCTATTACATCACTATCGCTGTCAGTTAAAATATAAGCTCGTGCTAATAAAGGGAGAACTTTGTTATCCGGATACTTTAATGACTGTGCTCGTTCCAGTTCTTTCACTGCACCAAGGCCATCACCTAAACTTAAATAGATTTGACCCAATAAAAAACGCGCTTCAGCATTTTTAGTGTCTGCTCGAATCGCATTTTTTAATTCAATTATACTTTCATTAACTTTGTTTTCATTTAGATAGCTTTTCGCATTTTCTAAATGAGATTCAACAGTGACTTGTTCACCACAAGCCGAAATTGCCAGAGCAATACTTAAATAGAGAGAGGCTTTTACAAATTTCATGTCAAAATTCCTTTTGCGGTTATCATTGTTGTTAAGCTAACAAAAAATAAAACCCATTAACACTGAAGCTAATGGGTTTTTATTAAGCTCGTGTATTGAGCAAAAGGCTTGAAACCTTTAAATTGCTGTAACATTCGTGGTCGGTAACTAAAATAAGTACATCAGCCCAGTTATCGATATCACTAATTATTTCTTGGCGATCGCAATGCCAGTTAGGTACAAATGGATCATGGTAATTAACATCCACGCCTGCTTTTTTAAAATGATCTAGGATTGCATCCGCAGGAGACTCGCGACAATCATCGACGTTCGCCTTATATGCTACGCCTAAGATACCTACCTTTTTACCTGCTAAACTCGCTTTATTATCACCCAGTAATGCTAGCGCTTGCTCTGCCACAATACTTGGACGTTTATCATTAATATCACGAGCTAAACGAACAAACTCACCCGCTTTAGTATTTTCAACTAAGAACCAAGGGTCAATCGGAATGCAATGTCCACCAACGCCAGGTCCAGGAGTTAATACATTTACTCTTGGGTGACGATTGGCTAAACGAATGACCTCATAGACATCAACATCGAGCTCTTCACAAATCTGTGATAATTCATTAGCAAAGGCAATACCAACATCACGTGAAGTATTTTCTACTAGTTTGATACACTCTGCAGTAGTCAAATCAGTTAAGAACACCTCACCTTTGACAAAACTTTGGTAAATTGTTTTAACTTTCTGCTGCGCTTCTGCACTCGTTGCACCGATAATTCTATCATTGTGAACAAGTTCATGTAAGGTTTGTCCTGGTATTGCGCGCTCTGGGCAATGAACCACATCAATCGTTATACCTGCATCAGCGAAGCGCTGTGCAACTGCAACACTGGTTTGGGGTGATATAGTCGATTCTACGATCACGGTCTGACCATTTTTTGCTACTTTAGCGATAGCATCAACAGCACTAAAAACATAACTACGATCACAGCTATTATTTTTGTGAGGAGTTGGCACTGCGACTAAGTATGTTTCACTTGACGAAATTTCAGTACTAGCAGTTAAAAAGCCTTGTGAAACAACTTTCGTAATAAGTTCGGGTAAACCTGCTTCATCAAAAGGGCATTGTGCTTCATTAATAGCTGCAACTTTATCACTGTTTAAATCAACACCTGTTACTTTATAACCCGCTTCAGCTAGCAAACTTGCTATGGGTAAACCCATATACCCCATACCAATAACACTTAAGGTTTCATTTCTAGCAATGATTTCTTCATCAATAGTATTGGGCACTGAATTAGTAATGATATCTAAAATAGTTTCAGCTACATGACCGTCACCAAAAGGATTAGCCCAACTAAAGTTAGCTGCATCGCTAGCAAGCCATTTATCTGCTGCAGCTAATGCTTTATCTGCATCTCGACCCACTAAAACATTTGCGCCTACTTCGATAGATTCGGGACGTTCCGTATTTTCGCGTAAAGTAATACAAGGTACGCCCAATAAACATGCTTCTTCTTGAATACCACCCGAGTCAGTTAAAATTAACTGTGCATGTTTTTGTAATTGAATGAAATCTAGGTAACCAATAGGTGGAATAAGCTTCAAGTAACCAGGTAATTCTATAGAAAACTCTTTTAGTTTAGCTTGAGTTCTTGGATGAATTGGCCAGACAATAGTTTGACTATATTTTTCATGCAACCTATCAAATAATGCTAACAGTTCTAATAAGTTTGCAGGGATATCAACATTAGACGCACGATGGGCAGTTACTAGGAAGAATTCCCCTGAAGCGACACCTAAATCATCCAAGATGGTACTTGTACTAGCTGAAATATCTAAGTGCTGAAATAAAGAATCTGAAACAGTATTACCAACAGTGAAAATTTTATCACTATCAATACCTTCTTTCGCTAAAATTGCATGCTGATTTGGACCAACAGCAAATAAGTACTCACTCATGTGGTCGGTCAATATACGATTCGTTTCTTCTGGCATAGTGCGGTCATAACTACGCAAGCCTGCTTCAATGTGACCTACTTTGATATCAAGCTTAGACGCGGCTAATGCGCCGGCCAATACGGTATTAGTATCACCTTGCACTAAAACTACATCAGGCTTTTCTTGTAATAAGATGGGTTCCATCTCAATTAAAATATTACCCGTTTGATTGCTGTGCAAGCCGGAGCCGACACCTAAATTATAATCAGGTGCAGGTAACTCCAATTCTTTAAAGAAAATGCTATCCATTTCTTGAGAGTAATGCTGATTAGAATGGATGATAAAATAGGCAATACCGCGTTTTTTACATTCACGGATAACGGGTGCCATTTTGATTATTTCTGGGCGGGTGCCAACGATAATCCCTATTTTCATTTTGCTTCCTTATATGTCAAATTTTATACAGATAACTTTTTTATTGTTAAGTTTTAAGGCATTTTTTAGTGTAAGAAGCATAACTTGAATAGATATATTAACGATGTGTTAACTCCTTACTTGACTATAGCCTCAGATATTAATTTAATTAACTGACTCTGCTTATCTCGTTGAGAAAAGGTGTGGTCCGCATGGTCAATTGTCTGTTTATTAATAGTAGCGCGAGCCATTGCCTGACGCCAATGCTTATTACTTTTAATTAATAACTTAAATTCATCCGCGGTTAAATCATTGCCGCTAAGAAAGATATCACAAGTACCAGAAAATTGATTTAGCCCTCGTAGCATTTGCGTTACAAAGTTCTCTTTTTTGTTAATATCATTACTGGTTCTACTTTGTTGATGAAAGTTTTGAATATCAGTCAATGCTGATTTTGTTTTAACTTTTCCTGTTAACAGTTTTTGCCAAAAGCTTTTACTGAAAAATCGTTTTATATAATAACTTCGCAGATAGGTTTTTGCTTGAGTTTGTGTTTGCCTTACCCAAGGATTTACTAAGAATATTTGCTTTATTTTGGCTTTTTTAGGCCTTTCATTGAGATAAAGTAAAATGGCGGATGCTGCATCGCATAATCCCCATAAGGCCAACTCAGTAATATCGCTATGACGTTGTTGAAAAGTTTGTATTGCTGCGTCAATATCATTTTGAATGTCAGTAAAAGTGCTAATAGCTCCCTCACTGTCTCCTGCACCATTATAATCAAAACGAAAGACTGTGACCCCTTTTTTTGCTAGTGCTCGAGCTAAATAAACAAATAACCTGTGACTACCAACACGCGTTTGTGGCCCGCCAACAACAATGATCACACCTTTCTTAAATTGCCCTCGATGAAATGCCTCCGGCACATGCTCAATAGCAACTAATTGCTTGCCATTACTATTAAAAATAACACCTTGCTCATTCATCATTTTGTCTCAGCTTCAGATGATACTGATGTTGATGTTGATAAAGTTAATTGCGAAAAAAGCGACTGTTCTTGCGTTAAAAATGATTGTGCAACTTGTAATTCGGTTGCTTGCCAAAACTTTACATCATCAACTTGTTGGATAGATAATTTATCATACTTGTTAGCGAGAACTTGCTGTTTTATCCGACTAGGGCTTAATACTTCTGACTTTTCCTGCCACTCAAACCAATAACAGTCAGCATTAAAATCGGCTAACTTATTAATATTCTGGCCCGCCAACTCATTCAATAATTTGGACTGCATCACATAGCCAGCAATTTCAATGATTTGCTCTTCATCCACATCAGTATTATTAGACTTATTACCTTGGGTACTATTATCTTTAGTAAGCTGAGCCGCTAGTGCTATGCGTTTAAACTGCTGCACAAAACGTTTACCATTAAAGTCAGGCTGTATAAGCATTACGCCATCGGTAAGACCCAACATCTCCTCTGTTAATAATAATACTGCAGATAATGGTAACGATAGATAAACAGCGTGTGTAGATTGAGTTTTGAGCTCTCTGAGTTGGCAAAGGATATCTTGTTGCCATAACTCCAAATTAGTATCAATTAGCTCTCCATGACTATCGCCTGTGCCATAGTGGTCAAAAACAATACTTTGCATACCTTGGTGATAAGCATTAATAGCTGAGCGGGTAATGTGATGACGAGTTTGATTAGCTTGTTCAAACAATGGCGCAATAAATAACAGATGTGCATGTGATTTTTCTGGCGTACGAATAATCCGAAAAAGTGACCCTTTAATACCTTGATAAAATTCAACGTCCGTTGATACCGTAGTCAAAAAGGCTAGCTATGCTCAAGGACTAATTCGGTTAAACTAGCAACCGAAGCAAAATTCTCCGCACTGATATCATCATCATCAAGATCAATATCAAAAGACTCTTCTATCTCACCAATCAAAGTGACAAGAGCCATAGAATCGAACTCAGCAATGGCACCAAATAATTCTGTATCGACATTCCAGAACGTTTCATCATAATTTGGGATAATGGCGACAAGCAATTTAATTAGTTGCGTAACAGTTTGCTCTCTAAAATGCTTGGTCGTTTGCTCAAAGGCTTGTGCAGAAGTCATTTTACTTATTTTTCCTAGTGAAAAGATTAACTAAACGCGGTATTACAACTGTCTCTTATACACATCTGACGCTGCCGACGAAGAGGATAGTGTAGATC
>CAJXRC010000170.1 GCA_913058405.1 uncultured Colwellia sp.
CGAGATCTAGTACGGTCTCGTGGGCTCGGAGATGTGTATAAGAGACAGAATATGACGTTATCATCATTAGTTACGAGATTGTTAAACTACACTCTCTCACTCTATGTCACAGGATCAGAAACGAACTTTTTGTTAGCACACCCATTATATTTTTGGGTGAAAAACATGACACTCAGAATAAAATTTCTGCATTTAAAGCTGGTGCCGATGATTTTATAAACAAACCAATATCATATGAAGAGCTGCATTGTCGTATTAAGGCGTTGTCGCTTCGTGGGCCTCGAAGAGATATTGGTAAACAAACCGTAGCTAAGCTTCAAATTGACTATAACTTAAGAACTGTCACCTGCGATGAAACCACAGTAAAACTTCATTTTCTACAGATGAATATCTTAAAGGTGTTAGTGCAGCATTATCCCAATACCGTATCACGACAAATGCTTGAACAAGAAATATGGGGTGAAGAATCTCCCGCAAGCGCTCCTCTTAGGACACATATTTATCGTTTACGCATGGCAATGGAAAAACCTTTTCGCCAACCAATAATCGATACTGTTTATGGTCAAGGATATCACCTAGCTCATCCCTTTTAGTTTACTTTAGCAACAGAACGTAATTTTGCTCACAATAAATACTGTGATCGAAAAACTCAAAAAACAGCAAATATTTCAGGAGATAAAATGGTCCCTCAATGGTTAGAACAAGGAGGCTGGAGCTTATGGGTATTAATCGCACTGTCCATTATTTCAGTGTCAATCGCAAGTTATAAGCTTGCACAATTCATCTGGTTCGGCGTCGCTAATAGTCGTCACTATGCACTATGGTTAGCAAAACTGAGTAATCGTTCGTATTCAATAAATTACAGTAAAAAACATTGCGATATTTACTTACTAAATCAAGTTATAAACCATGCTCTTGAACAATCAAAAAGTCAAAGAAACAAGAGTGACTTTGAAGGGATCATGGAACAATATGCTACCAATAAAATTGAACAAATGCGTGGCGGTTTAAAGTCACTTGAAGTGATCAGTATGATTGCCCCCTTACTTGGGCTTTTAGGCACTGTTTTGGGCATGATAAATGCTTTTGACCAACTTAAAAATTCGGGTATGCAAGTTGACCCAAGTGTACTCTCAGCCGGTATATCTCAAGCCTTATTAACAACAGCTGCGGGACTCATTGTTGCACTACCAGCGCTAACAATGTGGCACTTGTATGAGCGTATGTTAGCTAAAGCACAACGTCAAATTGAAACAATCCTGACAGAAATATCGATCGAAACACAATGGGTATAATCAAAGTATGAAGCTGTCAACAAAGACTAATTGTTCACCTTTGGTGAGCTTAACACCGCTGATTGATGTGGTGTTTATTTTACTTATTTTCTTTATGTTAGTCAGCCAATTTACACAACTACAAAAGCAAAGTATTCCTTTAAAAACTATGGGTGAAGCGACTACTAAACCTCATAATACTATCAGTATTGAGATTACCAAAAATAAACATTCAAGTGCTATTCATTATCGCATCAACAATATTGCAATGAACTATTCACAAATAGAAATCTTTATACAGGAAAACACAGTTGATGCTGTTTTGTTAATGCCAGCTGAAAATATAAGTCTGCAAACATTTATCAATGTCAAAGAAAATCTATCCAATTTGGGTATAAAAAACATCAGTAGTGACTTTAATCGTTATGAAATTAACTAATAGATCAACTCCGACTCCGCTAATAGAACCTATGCTACCGCTAATTAACATTATATTTTTATTGTTGATCTTTTTTATGGTATCGGCACATATTGCAACGCCTATTACCGGTATTTCGATTCCAAATCAATCAATGAAAAACACTTTATCTCGGAGTAATAATTCGCAAGATAAATGGCTTTTTGTAAATGCTGATGGAGAGTTAACTTACCAAAAAAATTCTCTCACCATTTCATCGTTAGCTCAAATATTCATCAATACAAAAGAAGTATTTTTACTCGCAGATAGTCAGATATCAACAGGAATGCTGGCAAAGATTACTGCGGCTTTAAGTAAAGCAGGTGTAAAAAGTATCAAGTTAATAACTCAGCTATCAATATCGACACAAGAGAGTAAGTCATGAACTGGCAGCCAAAAACTTTAGCGACGATAATCACAGGGTTAATTAGTTTGTTATATTTCAACGTGATTTTTTGCGAAGAAGCCTATTCTAAAGGATCGCGCACACAGTCTGATATAAAGATAGTTGATATGCTGCTGACTTTTTCAAGTCCATCACCTGTAATTACTGCAGCACAAAGCATTCAATCTGAAGCCGTGAACGCTCCCATACAGTCAATTATAGAGCCGCTAGAGACTGAGGCCACAGAAAAGTTAATCCGGAAAAAAAAGCTAGTCAAACAACTTGCGATACTACCTAACAAAAACGAAACTCTTCTTAACAAAGAAAACATTGAAGCCGTCACTAGTAATTCCACTAAGAGTAACCAATCAAAAAAAAACAGGGTAGAAACGAAAAAAAATTCCCTATCCGCAGTAACAAATATGGCTAAAAAATCACAGCAAAGTCAGAGCGTTTCGCACATTATCCGTAAAGAAAACAACCGACAAGAAGTCGAAGAAATATCGGCGATGCAAAGCTATATGGGTCAAGTTAGAGATTTTATCGCTAGACAAAAGAGATACCCTAAAGAAGCAAAACTTAGACGGCATCAGGGAAAAGTAACTATAAGTTTTATCATTAATGCCAATGGATTCGTATCACAATCCAAAATCATCAAGTCGTGTAGTAGTCGCTACATTAATAAAAGCGTTAAAGTTCTTCTTTCAAAACTTAGGTTCAAGGTAGCTCCTGAGGCAATAAAAAATCAATTCCCAAAAACAGTCATCTTGGATGTCAATTATCAATTTAGTTAACAAACTCACTAACCTTTTACTATCCAACAGCTAAAAAAGTTATCTGAAAGGAGCTAGATTCAGCGTTAAGTAGCGTTCCTGCTAGTGACATAAATTAGACTTATACAACTCTATAATATTTTTCTTTTCAATCAAGTTATCCACCACAATATACTGGGTCACAGCATGCAAAAATTTATCTTCAAGCCATGGACGGCAATCATCGCCCTGGTCGCACTAATTAGCTCTGCCGCTATTTTAGCGACATCACCAACCCAAGAGTTGTCCGCACAAACGGAAAAGGTGTTATCGGTAAGTGTTATTAATGTTTTACCACAAGAATTTACACCAAGTTATCAAGCCTTTGGGAAAATTGAATCCCCTCACCTACTATTATTAACGGCTCAAGTTGAAGGAGAAATAACGTATATTAATAAAGCATTTATTGAGGGAGCTCAGCTTTTAAAAGGCGATATAATCTATCAAATAGATGACAGTGACTATCGACATAAGTTAAAGCAACGGGAAAGTGAATTAAAAATCGCTCAAGCAAACTTACAGTTAGAACTTGGTGAGCAAAAAGTTGCAGAAAGGGAGTATCAGCAAATCCGTGGTGATTTCAGTGGTGAAAACATCCTTTTGCAAAAGTCATTAATGTTACGCACACCACAATTAGAAACAGCGAAAGCAAACGTGGCTATCGCACAGAGTAATGTCAACCTTGCTCACAAAAACCTGCAAAGGTGTAAGGTCGTCAGTAATGGGGACTATGCCGTATTAACGAAAGTTATTTATCAAGGAAGTTTTGTGAATAAGGGCGACAAATTGGGTGACTTAGCGCAACTTTCAAAACTACGGGTTTCACTCGCTGTACCTAGTGATGTTGCAACATTATTGAGCATCAACCAAGTCGTTAATATTTCTACTCAAAGCAGTAAACGTCATACGGCATTGGTGTCACAACTATCTCCTACCTTGCATGATAACAGTCAACTACAACAAATATATTTGAGCATAGAAAACTCAAAAAAATTATTCATCTTAGACGAGTTCGTTACCGTCGATTTAACCTTAGTTCCGCACAAAAACACGCTTAAAATCCCTCTTAGTGCAATTGACGATGACATTTTTTGGATTGTAGATCACAACAAAAAACTATCAGCAAAAGCCGCTAATGTTATTTGGCAAAATGAAAGTTATGCCATTGTTAATAATAACATTGGCATAACTGACGTCGTAGTTACTAGTGCAATAGCTGGAGCAACAGAAGGCATGCCTACCAATATCGTCTCAGGAGTTTTGTAATGGCTACAAAGAGAATAACGTCAAGTAAAAGCATACTGTCAGCTCCCTCACTTTGGATGATTGATAACCCTATCGCCTCAAGCTTATTAACCTTTGCGATTATTATTCTCGGCTTACTATCGTTTAATAGTATTAACCAAGAGAGTAGCCCTTCCTTTCAGATCAATGAAATTTCAATAGAAGCAAGTTACCCGGGTGCCACGCCTAAAGATATCGAACAGGGTATCATTTTAAGCATTGAACATAAGTTAAGAGACAACCCTAATATTGACCGAATAAGCGCCAATGCATACGAAGGCTCAGCGGAAATAATAGTAGAGTTAATTGAAGGTGTTAACCCTGACACTATATTGTCGCAAGTTAAAAACAGTATCGATGGCATCAACAGTTTCCCCGTTGAAATGGAAAACTCTACCGTTACTTTTGTTGAAGAGTTGGACAGTATTGTTGAAATTGGACTGCATGGTAACTTATCAGAACTACTGATCTACCGTGAAGCCTCACAACTAAAACAAGCGCTTTTAGGCGCGCTTGATTTAGCAAAGATTGATATCCAAGGTGCACGTTCACCTGAAGTGGTTATTGAACTTAATCAAGCAAAATTACGCCAATATCAACTCACGTTAGCGCAAGTATTATCTAAAGTGAGAACATCAGTTACTGATGTTCCTGCAGGAAGTATTAATACTCAAGGTGGTGAGATTTTAATTCGAACCTTAGGTCGAAAAGAATTGTCAGAGCAGTTTGCAGATATTTCTGTTATTACTGACGTTAGTGGTAATAGCGTGACACTAGCTGACATTGCAACCATTAGTGATAGTTTCCAAGGGCAAACGAGACCATTTAAAGTCAATAGTGAAGCAGGGTTAGAGCTAAAGGTTTATCAAAATAAAAGTAGTAAACCAATAGATATAAGCGAAGAGATTCACGCATTTATTACGGACTATCAATCAGAAGTCCCCGCAGGACTAACATTAACAATACTGCAAGATCAGTCGGAGCCTTTTAGTCAACGCATAAACTTGTTAACCAGTAATGGTCTTATTGGCATGTTGTTGGTTATCTTAGTGCTATCCCTTTTTCTTGATTTAAGATTAGCTTTTTGGGTAAGCATGGGCATACCTATTTCGATAATCGGCACCTTAGGACTTATGCCATTACTGGATATTCCTATCAACATGATCACTCTTTTTGCTTTTATCATTACCTTAGGAATTCTGGTTGATGATGCGGTGATTGTCGCCGAAAATATTTACCTGAAAGTACAGCAAGGTATTGCGATGGATATAGCCCTTAAAGAGGGGGTGAAAGAGATGACTTTACCTGTAGTTTTTTCAGTGGCAACCAATATTATTGCGTTTATCCCGCTGCTTTATGTACCAGGAGAGCTAGGTGTTATGTATAAACCCATGACCTTGCTCATTTTTGCTATTTTCATCGTTTCTCTTATCGAAGCCTTATTAATTTTACCTCTTCACTTAAGACATATTGATAAACCGATGCGTTTTCGCGTTATATCTAACGCTCAAGCTTATTGCTTTAAACGCTTCGACCACTTTAAAACAACGGTTTATGCTCGATGGTTACGAGCCAGTTGCAATAACCCTGTTACGATAATTATCATCTTTGTATCACTGGCTACGCTGGTTTTCTCTTGGGTTTACAGTGGCCGAGTTGACTCTAGCTTTGTGCCTAAAATTGAATCGACTCGTATAGATGCAGAGGTTGAATTTCCTACGGGTGCACCGTTGACAGATAAAACAAACATTATTAATTATATTGAAGCGGCTGGTATCAAGGCGATTAAGAGCTTAAACGGGCAAAATGATTATACGTTTCGCATGCAAGATATCGGCTCAAGCAGTGGCTCTTCAACTTTTATGATTGTTGCAGATGAACAACGCAATTTTACAGCTAAAGAGTTTGTCGATGCTTGGCGGATCAATATTGGCAAAGTACCTGGCGTAAAATCAATTTTCTTTGACTATCAAGTAGGTCCAGGTGGCGGTAAAGAACTGGTTATAGAGCTGGGTCATAAGGATGCTGATATATTAACCCTCGCCGCCAAGGAGTTAATGAACGGGCTTAATAGAATATCAGGAGTAACTGATATCGATAGTGCATTGATGGATGGCAAACTACAATATAACCTTACGCCAACACCATTAGGAAAAAACCTTGGTTTTACCAGTGACAGCTTAGGTGACTTAATTCGTTTACGCTTTTTTGGAGGCGAAGCCATTCGACAAATAGTGGCTGGCGACGAAGTAAAAGTAAGAGTGATGATGCAAAGAAGTCAGCAGTATTATGCCAACCAACTCAGCCGATTAATTATTACGGCGCCTAATGGCGACAGCGTAGAATTAGGCCAAGTAGCTAATATCACCACCTCTAAAGCAGCCACAAGCATCAACCGAGTTGACGGTATTCAGTTAGTGGAAGTTACCGCCAGTTTATTACGACAAGTAGCTAATGCCTCGTTAATACTCAAAACGGTTGAAGAAGACTTATTAAGCAAGTTAAGTGCTAAGTACCCTGATCTTGAGGTAGAACTTGGTGGTGAGGCAAGAATCGAATCAAAAGTTAATGCAGAAATAATTAAAGGCGCAGTCTTAGCATTCGCGCTTATTTTTGCCATGTTGGCAATAATTTTCCGTAACTATCTTGATGCTATTTTAGTCCTACTTATTATTCCCTTTTGCTTAGCCGCTGCTATGTTAGGGCATATTGTGATGGGTTATTCGTTTAGTGTGATGAGCCTATTTGGCATGATTGCGCTTTCAGGTTTAGTCATTAATGGCTCATTTGTTATGTTGCTTAAAGTTAAAGCCTTGATAAAGGACGGTATGGATTATAAAGAGGCTGTAATTGAAGCTGCTTTGAATCGCTTTCGCCCTGTGGTACTAACAGCAGTAACCACTGCAGCGGGTTTATTTCCTATGCTGTTTGAAACATCAACACAGGCATTATATTTAGTGCCGATGGTCATTAGTTTAAGTTTTGGCTCGGTATTCTCTATTGCCACAATTTTGTTGTTAAGCCCGGCAATGTTTACGTTATCAGAGCAATTTAAAGTCAATAATGAAAAAACTGAATCACTAACAAAGTCGACTATAAATGCCTCGAAGCTAAGAGCATTCGGTTAGAGATATCATCAAGGATTAAAGTTATTTCAATGCCGATTGGGTTTTGTTAATTTTATTACTAAAATTAACAAAACCTACATAAAGATTAATTTTAGCGTTATCTAAATTTTAGTGAAAATACCTGACTCCAGCTTTATTGAGCAACTAAGGCATAAGAGCCAACTATCTATTGCTTATTTCTAATTGTTTTTAGAGTCTATCGAGGTAATAAATTTATTAAGGAGATTTAAGCCATATGGCCACTCGCCAATATTTGAATCTGCATTAACATGCTTCAAATCACCAACAATAGTTAAGTCGCTCCCCCAAATATCAACAAAGTACTTAGATCTATCAAGTGTAGAATAAGGGTCATTTGTACTTGCCAATACCATACTAGGAAAGGGTAACTTCTCTAATGGAGGTAATTGATAGCCTGATATCTCCTTTGGAAAGTGCTCACACTGAACATCTGGTACCGCTACCATAAATGCACCAATTATATTGGCAGAGTACTTTTTACTCCATTCTATAATGGTGCTTCCACCCAAACTATGACTCACTAAGAGAATAGGCCCATCTATAGATTGAACAAGTGCATTAAGGCTTTCTATCCAATCTACACAATTTGGATTATTCCAATCATCTTGTTCAACCCAATAACTGTTTTTTGTTATTTTGCACCATGAATTCTGCCAATGCCCCTCTGTCGAATTTCCATATCCTGCAACAAAAACGGTACTAAACATTATTTTCCTCATTTAATTAATATAAATTTGTGTAACTAAAACCATAACAGCCTTACTAGTCGGATTATACCTGTATTGATGTCTGAAACATCCCAGACTAAATTATTATTTAGCCATTCAACGTCCCCTATCTACTAACTCGTTGCTGAAGCAGTCAATACTTTATGGTATGAAAAGGTGCGGTCATTAGATAGAAGCTAGCGATGTTTTCAACGTAAAACATTGTACAAACACATTGTTACCATTTTAAACGTCACTTTTCAAAAAATCGTTTTATAATTTATTAATAATAAATTTTTGAAACAACTGACGTTATCAACGGTCTATTGAAATACAGTGTATTTATGGAATTCAATATGAATAAAAGTTTTATAGCGTTATTTTTTATCACATCACTTATTACTAATAACGCAGTGGCTAACTCGGCGATAAACAAACTTGATAACCCAATAACCCAAGGCATAAACCATTTAGGTTTAACGGTCTCCAATTTAGAAAAATCTACTCAGTTTTTTACAGAGACATTGGGTTGGAAAGTTGTTGGTGGTTATGATGATTATCCGTCAAAATTTGTCACTGATGGCAAACTATTTTTGACACTCTGGCAAGTAACAAAACCATCAAAAAGTATCGCCTTTGACAGGAAAAATAATGTCGGCTTGCATCATTTAGCCTTCAGTATTAACAATCTAGAGGATTTGAATAGGCTTTATGAGCGTTGCAAAAAGACCGAGGGTGTACTTATCGAATTTTCGCCTGAGCCCAACGGTAATGGTCCTACTATGCATATGATGATAAGAGAACCAAGTGGCAACAGAATTGAGTTTGCTTTTACCCCTAAATAGAACCAATAGTTAACGATTAAACGAGTTGAATTGAGGTTTTGGACAAAGAGAATGAGTTAAAGTATTACTAACATTTGCTTTAACTCATTTCGTTATTTAAGTCACTTTGTCACAGATTCGTATACTCACTTAAATCTTAAATTGCTCTACCTTCAAGTTCACTTCATTCATTGACGCAATAACATTTTGACTATTACTATCTAACTGCTGACTGCCAACAGATGTTTGTTCTGCAATTTCAATAATCTCACGTAGGTACCCATTTACATGCTCTGTTGCTTGCATCTGTTGTTGTGTTTGTTCACTTACAATTTCACTCGTAATTTTGATACCTTCCACGCTATTAAGTACGCAATGCAGCGCTTTTGAAACATCGGCATTTTTTTTCACACAATTTGTAGCACTACTCGTTCCTGCTTCCATCATCAATTTCGCTTCTTCTGCTTGTTGTTGGATTTGGCTAATTGTTCTGTGTATATTTGTGGTCGACTCTTGTGTCTTCATCGCTAAATTTCGTACTTCTTCGGCAACAACAGAGAAACCTCTTCCGGCCTCACCTGCACGCGCTGCTTCAATAGCGGCGTTCAATGCTAGTAGGTTTGTTTGATCAGCAATTGCTTCAATAACATTCAAGACCTCACCAATTTCAGTACTTGAGGTTTTCAACGCAAAAATAACTTCACTTGTTTGCGCTACGTTGTTAGATAAAAGGTTAATCTCTGCTACCGCTTGTTCGACAAAATCAACACTCACTTTAGTTTCTTGATAGATATCTTCAGCTTGCTTTTTTACATCTAGTGAGCTTTCTGAAACGGTTGAAGTAGACGCATTGACTTGTACCATCGCCTCACTAATATTATCAATTTCATTTTTCTGTCTGAACGTCCCTTGCTGTGTTTCAACTGAAATAGTGGAAAACTCATCAAGCTGCTGCTTAGTACTGGCAACTGATGTGGTGATGTCTGTCACTGTTTGATGAACTTTCTCGATGAAGCCATTAAATTCTTTAGATAAAGTCGAAATCTCATCTTGACCATTAATGGTCAAACGCTTAGTTAAATCGCCATCGCCACGAGATAACTCAATTACTGCAGTGATTAATTCATTTATGGGCCTAACTAAACGCTTCACCATAATAAGCGCAGTGATAATGGAAATTGAGCTGATAAAGACAAGTAATATGGAGGTTATAAATAATTTTTCATTTACTGAACTCTCAGCCTGCTTAGCTAGGGCCCCAGCTTCGAGCAAGGTATCTTTCACCAAAAGACCTAAACGCTGTTGAATAACATCTGTCTCTTATACACATCTCCGAGCCCACGAGACCGTACTAGATCTCG
>CAJXRC010000171.1 GCA_913058405.1 uncultured Colwellia sp.
GCAGCGTCAGATGTGTATAAGAGACAGCTCACTTTACTGACCTAAATAAACGATGCTTTATGTTCACTTAGATACGAGCGGACGTTCCCCACAGATATAAATACGCATTGTTTGACTATAAATATTACCAATTAATCGAATAACCTGACTGGAAAAAATGCCACCACAGCAGTCATTCGAAGGTTAGAGGGTTATTTTCTCAGCAAGACGTTAATTATTGCGTCCATTGCAAACGCTGTCAGACCGTTGAGTACCTAATGAAACATCACCAACAACAGCCAGTTTAGTTGTTACAGAGTCAATTAACACGCTAACGAGTGAATCCCACTGCACCTTTATTAAGATCTCTACTGTTGAGATATAACGATTTCATTGTTGTCATCTATAACCACAAGATAGCTTTCGCCTATATTTGCAATTTGGCAGAAGTTTGATTGAACATCATTTATTAATTCAATGTCGGCACAATTATCAACCGTTATATTATTTGAAACCTTACCTTTTTCAACCGTAGTTATTGCTGAGGTATCATTGCCCAGAAATATAGAACGGTCGATAACGGAAAAGAAGCGGATATTGTAAACATTCTTTTGTGGCGACGTTTGACCTTCGATGATGCTAAGAGAAAAGTTATCATCATCTAACCAGGCAACAGCAAAATATTCTTTGTTGTGCTCAAGTTTATGGAAAATATTAGCTTTTTGGCTTTGGTTATTTGTATCTCTAATTGCCATCTCGGTCTTACTGAGATTATCATTCCATTGATAGTTTATTAGCTCACTCGTTTCGCCACTTACTACGCTTGCTAGTTGATAATTACTATTATAAATACTCTCAGTTATGGCCTTAGGGCTTACATAAAAGTTTGTCATTTCGTCCGTTGCATTAACAAAATTTATCAGTGAACTTCTATTTTTTTCAACCGCATTAATGTCTTTATCAAAATCTTCTGAATCGTTACACGCAGATAAAACAATAATGCTTAGTGATATAGTTATTATTTTAAATACAGTTTTTTTATTACATAGTTTCATATTTTTATCTCTAGCTTCTATTTAAACGATAAAGACAGTTTAAAGAAGCTTGAGCGTAAACAATATGGTGTTAGTGAGACGTATTGTGACGGTTTGTGACAATTGATAGTGATTTAAATTCTATTAGGCCGCCCAGTATGGTTGACCACTTTAAAGGCAATTGAGCTTAACTATGTTTTAGTGCTTTAATGTCATTATTTACCACGACTGTGTACCGGCCAATACAACTCAAATTTAGCACCGTTTAACTTGCTGTGAGAAATCTTAATATCGCCTTTATGCCATTGGGAAATCTGTTTAACTATGGCAAGCCCTAAGCCATGTCCTACGGCTAAATCTCGTTGTTTGTTGCCTAATTGTGCGAAAGGCTGAAATATCAGCTGCCAATTTTTTTCATCTATACCGTCGCCGTCATCCTCAACAATAAGTTGATAATATTGCTTATCTTTACTTAATAAAAACGATACTGAAATTGTTGAACTTGCATATCGACAAGCATTTACTATCAGGTTATTTAAAGCTCGAATGAGTGCGATGGGATCGATATGAATTGATTTGTCTTCAAGTGATGGTTCTACTGCTACCTTAAATTGCAAATGAGATTTTTCTTGGCTGATAAATTCTATTTCTTGGCGTAGTTTATTGGCAAACTTACAACGGCTAAAATGCACAGTGTCCGTTGCCCTAGTGTAACGAGAAAGCAGTAATGTCTGGTTAATTAGGTGGTCTAAGGTATCTATGCTTGTGCTTACACTTTGCCGATACTTATGTTTATCTTGTGCAGTGAGCATTTCATCGTCTAACATTTCAAAAGCAAATCTAAGACGATAAAGCGGTGTTCTTAAGTCATGAGCGATGGCATTGGTTAACTCTCGTTGACCTTTTATTAACGACTCTAGGCGTAGCGCCATACTATTAAAGCCATTGCCCAATCTAGCGATAACCGATGCTTTTGATAAATCAGCCCTTAGCTTTAATTCGCCTTCACCAAATTCAGCAACGGTATCTCCAAGTCGAATTAAATCTCTCCATAAAGGGTATACCCACATAAACATGCCCACGGAAATAAAAAGGATGAACATCAGCAAAAGCATAATAAGGATTACAGTACTATCAGAAGAAATTGATATGGCTTTCGCAATGAGCACAAACTTATTATCGGGCATTAAGGTATAGACCGTGAGGTTGCTCCTATCAGAGACCTGCCAAGAAAATTTTGAATCTTGCAATTGCTTATATTTATCTAAGGGTAATTCAACATCGATATATTTTTCTATTGATAAATTAAAATGAAAATATGATGTCAGCTCATCAATAACTTTTGGCCACTGTTCAGGGTTTTTCGCTGCAAGCTTTTGTTTAATCAAATAAATAGTCCCTTTACTCGCTCGCAGTAATTCTTCTTCTTTAGTTAAATAAAGTGCTAAAGAAATGACTTTGTTAGTATTTGCTATTTTTTTGAGGAGAAGTTCTGGTCCGGAGTTTATGAAAATAAATTCACCGGATTGAAGTTCTCTAAATTGATTGTTTGACAGGGTTTCCTGAACTAAGTCTTTTAACTTTAAAGGATAGCCAAACTCAATAGATAAATCGTCAATTTTTTTATCCCAATCATTTTTTTCAGTGTTTTCAAGTACCTCTTCTATTAAATGAAATGTGCCGTTATAGATATTAATGTAGCGTGTTTTTTCAGCATATTCATTAAACATTTGTAACGGACTATATTCATTGGGGAATATAAGAAAAAACAGTGGCACAAAGACAAGCAGCCAGAGCTTGAAGAATGCTTTAATCATTGTTTGTATAACCTATTATTTCGTAGTTTACATGCAAAGTTGATAACCTTGTCCACGAATGGTTTTAATTAATTCTGCTTGTACTGAATCACCCTGTAATCTCTTGCGTAAACGTGAAATACGGCGATCGATTGAGCGATCTAATCCATCGTAATCGTATCCTCGAATATGTCGCATGATGTCATCTCGGCTCACTAACTTTCCTGAATTACGAGCTAACAAATAGAGTAACTCAAATTCTGCTGTAGTTAGCTCTATTTCTTTGTCGTCAAGTACAATTTTTCGTCGTGCAATATTAATAACAAGAGAGCCAACTACTATAGTGTCTAAATCGGGATATTTATCTGGAGTTTGAACTTCTGCCCCATGCGGAGCACGTCTTAACAAAGCTCGAATGCGAGACAAAAGAAGGCGCGGTTGAACCTGTTTAATAACATAGTCATCAGCACCAAGTTCGAGTCCCATCATCTGATCAATATCATCATCTAATGCGGTTTGCATCAGAATAAATCCATCATAAGTTGATCTTACTTGTTTGCATACTTCCATACCGCTTTGTCCAGGTAACATTACATCTAAAATAACAATGTCAGGTTTATCCAAGACTATGCGTTTTGCTGCCTCTATACCATTATCAATCACAGTTACTTCAAATTCATATCGGCTTAAAAAATCATTAATTAGATTAGCAAGCTCTTTGTCGTCTTCAACTAACATAAGCTGTTTTTTTACACTAATATTTTCGTGATCTGTCATAATTTTTGAAATAATAGAATCTCCTAAAGTAAGCATTATTCTACAAAAATAAATACCAATACACTGTGACCATTTGTGACAGCTAGTAGACACAAAGGTTGGTATTTTTAGATTTTAAGATATGTAGTGTGAAATTTATAGTTATCTATCCCTGCTTTGTAGTGCCGGAATCATAAAGCGACTATATTGTGGCATAACGCGACCTTAGAATTGATGATTAACTCGATATTAATTAGTTGTTCCACGTTGTGGAAGAAGGCCAGTATTATTAATGTAACTAATTGGCTTTAGTTCGCTAAAGCAGCCAAAGAACTAACAAAGCCTTTAAAAATCAAACTCTCTTTTGTGATTGGTGTAGTATGTTGGGTTGGGCTGACCAAAAGAATTAGTGAATTCCCACTGTATACAATTCTACGGTTGTTACACCCCTTTATTTAGTTCAAAGAATCCATTCAAACAACTGATGGTAAACCTACTATAGAAATAAAAGGTCTATCAGGCTCATAGTTAAGATCAAATGATGGAAGCCAACGGTAGCAAAGAGCTTAAAGCAGCCCCACAAACAAGCAGCGAACTTAGGGGGTATTACCCTAATTATGGTCTTATTCAGACTAAAAGGACTATATTGCGCACAAGTGTGAACATTAACTATCAACCATACTTATAGTCCCTTTAACAAATAAGCACTATCATGTACAACATTATTCCTTACACCCCAAAACCTAGCTGGAATAAAGGACAGCTCGACGGTCAAAAACTCCCCTTTAAGCTTGAAGAAGTTTGGTCTATTAGAACTAGGCTCGATTTAGCGAATAACCTTCGCGAATTAATGATGTTTAATTTGGCGTTAGATTGTAAATTGAGGGTATGTGATTTCATTAAACTTAAAATTTCGAATTATGATTCAGGTAACCTTATTTAGTTAAATAGCTTAGAATTTTCGCTCCTGCCCATCTTCCTGTTTAGGGATGAAAAGTGCTAAAACGACAACGACTGAGATAACACCACCGGCTATATAACCCCAGCGTTCTAGGGTAACGCCTTCAATGCCATACGCATGATGGAACAGAAATGCTGCCAAGCAAGCTACCATGATGGCTATAAATATTTTCATAATGTTTCCTTTAGTTTTTACTGCTATTTATCGCCATATATTACTAAATTTAGGCTTATTAGCCACCTTTGTTTTCATGAACGAAAGAGCTGATATTTAATTTGAAAAAAATATCATTTATTGAAGCACAAGAGTCTCTCCAAAAAACATACTTTAAAAGTATCCCATAACCTGGTCAATTTCACACATTTCGGTGTGGGGATTTGAGTGCATGAGCCTATTACCTGATTGGTTCGTCAGCGGTTTTGTGTCTATTTCATTCTCAATGTTTGGGATTACGTAGTTATTCAAATGGAAGGACAAGTAATGGACGAGAAAATCATTATGTTTATGCTTGCCCAGTTATTTTTACTACTTATTGTGAAGTAAAATAAAGATACTTCCATCAACTGATTTTTGTTTAGGTATTACCACTTTTCAGCACTATAACTGTAATATTAATCAACCGAGAAAATAGAATGGTGGAAGTTCAACGACAGGTATGAGCCTTGAACTGGACGTTAACACGATCATTTCATGATATGTTTCGAATGATTATTAAGTTTCACTTATGCCTGTTGAAGTCAGGTTCCAACTTTTTTAAGTGTTTAGGTACTTTTAAAAAAAAGCCCTTTTTGCTCAATGGCACAAGTAGGCTTTCTTGAGATTTTTGTTTCGATCTTTACTTAGCTTCTACACATACGGATTAGAGAGCTAATACCAGCGATGATATTGGAATAAACTGGCATATTCAATTTCGAGTAATAAGGCTGTTCCCATTGGTATTAATGCTTAGCTTAGCGCTTTAGTTAAAGCAGCTGAAGCTAGCTGGTAATTCATTGATTCAAAGAATGGGTATGTAAACTGAAAAACAACTCCCCTTACCTATCTCTGATTTCACTACTATTTTACCATTATGCTGTTCAACTATTTGATGACTAATCGATAACCCTAACCCAGTACCTTGACCGATAGGTTTACTGGTATAAAACGGGGTAAATATTTGCGCTATATACTCAGAATCTATACCACTACCAGTGTCTTCTATTTCAATAACAATATTTCCTTCCTTAACAAATGTTCTAACAAATATATCTCCTTGCTCGCTTATTGATTGCCCTGCATTAATCAATAGGTTCATAAACACTTGATTTAACTTACCTGGAAATACATGTACTCTCGGTAAGGTTTGTAAATCGACATGCACTTTACAATTGTATTTAAGTTCATTATGAACCATGTTCAAAGTAGCGCTTAATCCTTCATTGATATCGGTAAGTGCTTTTTCCACTTGGTCAACACGAGCGAACGTCTTTAAGTTTTTGACTATCTCAGAGACTCGATCAACACCTGAGATACTACTTTTAATCAATGGTGGTGCATCATCAAACAGGAACTCTAGCTCATACTTTTTAGCTAATTTTTTATGGTTTTCTTTATCTTCATCACTCACGAGTCCGTCGTTAAATTCAAGATAATATTTTTCAATATCAGAAAAATAATCTTCAAGTACTTCTAAATTACTTCGAATAAAACCAATAGGGTTATTTATTTCATGTGCAACACCCGCAGCCAGAACACCAATGCTCGCCATTTTTTCAGATTGCACTAATTGTGATTCACTCTGCTTCAGCTCTTCATTAATATTTGACAGCCTTTCATAGCTTTCTTTTAACGCACGTTCACGCCGTGCCACCTTTTCACTCATGAGATTAAACTGACTAAACAAGTTCGCAAACTCCATAAACCTTAAATCACCTTCCAAGGCATCCGGCTCATGACCTTTTTCAAGGCTAGAAGTTAGCTGGGAAAGTGCAAGAATTGGTTTAACAAAATAGCGATAGCCATACAAATAAGCCAATAGCGTTGTTAGCACTATTGCAAGAATAATGTAACTGCCTAGTTTGATAACTAAATCAGATAGCGCATTGTTTCTGTACGCTTCATCAACGGTAAAGTTAAAGCTAACACCTGCATCTTCCCATTGTATTGTTTGCTTAATACCAACCGCATGTTTACCAAATTTAGCAATGGTTTGGCTATCCTTCACCACTTCAATCATTAAACCATCTAGAACCTCAACATCAATTTGACCGGCAAGGATTGTTTCTAAAGGGATATTGGCCAGTAAGACGCCTTCTACATGTTTGTTATATATGACTGGGAATGCAACACACCAGTAATACTGTCCATCAATGGCTAGAATTTGAATAGAGCTAGACTGCTCTTCATTGAGTAGAGCTTTCACCCATGGAAATTCTTTATAGTTTGTTTGAGTTGCAGCGGTGGAATGTAATGTGGTGCCTTCAAAATCAAGCAAGGTTTCTTCATATTTTAAACCCAATATTGTTAAGCCTGCCATATAGTCTTTGATTTTTCCTATATTTCTCTTAGGCTGCATTATTCCTTGAACAAAGAGTGACTCTTGAGACTGTTCTTTCAATAAAATCAGGTGATGATTGAGGAAGACTCGATAGCTACTATTTAGTGCACTGATCTCTCCTTTAGCAATTTTTTCGTATTCGCTATTAACGAGATCAACCACATGAGTGCTAACTAAGCTGGTAATAATAACCGCTAAGCCGACACAACTAACAAATACAAATCTTGCTAAAGCAAAAGAAACAGTACTTTTAATCATTTATCTCACTCAATACTTTCATTAATATTACTTTAATGGTTATCTGCGAACTAGTTAAGCAAAATAATCTCATTTCTATAGGTATACTTTCCCATTGAGTAGTCTTCAATGGTCAAGGCTTCATGGGCATTGCGCTGTGTCTTACTATAAGGAGTGAACGGTCGTTGGTAGCTTTTTAACAACCCTTGGACTGGCTGTTTCAAGTGCTCTAAAGCATAGTGAACTAGGTCTTTATCTTGGTTTCTATCACCCGTTAATTTAACCTGATTCATGGCTGCGATGACAAGTTTAGTGAGATCATAAGCATGGATAAAACCAGTTTGAGCTTTAATATCTGTTAACTGCTGTATATTACTATTTGATTTAATTGCTGTTGCTAAGACACTTTTAGCAAGTATAGATAAGTTGTCATTGAGGAATGAGAAATTAGTTTGTATAAATTGTAAATCAATATGCTCAAGCTGACTTGCGGTGACATTCTCCGTAAAGTCTCCCCCTGTTATGCCCCAATGACTTCGGATTGGTAAATGAATACTTTGGGGTAATTCAAGCATAGCTTTTGTAAAAGTTGCTCCTTCTGCTGAGTTACCAACAAAAAAGATAACATCTGCGCCACTGGCTTTAATATCTCTAAGTAACACTTTGGCATGATTCTCCCCTACCCCCCAATTAAACCAAGAGACACCTACAGCTTTTATGGATGCATCTTTTAAGGCTTGAGTCATAGTATTTTCATTTGAGCGTCCCCAACCGGTATCTTCTAATAATAAATAAGGTTTAACAAAACCTTGCTCAATCGCTTTGTTAGTTATAAACCTACCAGCATTGCTATCATCAATAGATAAACGAAAAATCCAATTTTCATTTGAGCCACTTCGAGTTATGGGCCCTGCAGCTGCCCAAGGGTCTAACAGGAGAATATTATTATCGTTAATAAAGGATTTATTGGCTAATAATGGAGGTGAATGTAACCCAGAAAAAACCATCAATGCTTGGTCATCAGCTAAAAAGGCTTCTAAGTTACGTAGGCTGCGTAAAGAGTTTGCTCTATGGTCTTTTAACTCGACTTCAAATTCAATGCCTTGAATGCGGTTGTCCACTTCAGCAAGCGCAGTATTAATACCTTGCTGGATAGATAAACTTGATGCAGTAGCACCGCTAAAGTCCGCATCAAGGTAAATAGTATACTTTTGCTGCGCATGAACGTTTCCAGGGTAAGATATCACTAAAAAAAGGCAGGATAATAATAAATATCGAAACAAAAGGCTCATCACAAACATCACGTATCCTTTTAACAATTAATGACATACTTGTCTTATTTTAGATAAGTTATCACTTTAACAGGTTACTAATAAAGCTTATTTACTGTATTTATTATCAAGTGGTATGGTGGTGTACTATTGGTGCCATTCTAACAGGTGAGTATAACTAGTGAGATTAGGCTTTAATCTGTATGTACTTGCAGATTGAAACAGTAGATTCACTTGGCTATGTTATTTTGCAATCTTTTTAGCTATCAAGCTGAAAGTAAGGGAAATTATAAAAGAGATATAAAGGAAAAATGGTTTAATGATATTAAATATTATTTTATAAAAAATAAATTTATGAATAAAATCAATATTATAACTTGGAATAACTAGAAATTTTTACTTTAAATGGTACCCGGAGCCGGACTTGAACCGGCACGCTTTTCGGCGAGGGATTTTAAATCCCTTGTGTCTACCAATTCCACCACCCGGGCATAGTTATCTAAAAGATAAAGGGAGTTTTTTATAGTAGGTATTGGTAACCTACTTATTCTTTTAGTGAAATATTGGAGCGGCTAACGAGACTCGAACTCGTGACATTCACGTTGGCAACGTGATGCTCTACCAGCTGAGCTACAGCCGCTTCATCTGCTGACTCCCTGTCAACTGGAAACGCATTCTACATTGAAAAACGGATGAGTCAACCCTTTAATATCAATTTTATTTTGACTGCTCAAAAAGCGACTAATCTGGTGTTTTTTTAGCTAAAAACTCGCTATTTAACGATTAATTACTTGGTTAACTCTGGCCAAGCTGCTTTAAAATAGATCACCATTGACCAGAAAGTAAGCACCGTCGCAATAGCATAAAAACTATAAGCTGCAAAAATGAGTATTTCATGCGGAAATTCAAACAAAATTAATGGAATATCATAAGTTGGATACCAAATTAATCCCATAATACCTAACATTTGTGCTGCGGTTTTATATTTACCCATTTGTGAAACAGCAATAACGTCTCGATTACCACGTGATGACATAAATTCGCGCAAAGCACTGATAAATATTTCGCGTGAAATCATTAATATTGCTGAAACTGATATCCACCACACCTGTAAATCTTGAATTAAGATAACTAATGCAGCAACCACCATCAATTTATCGGCAACGGGATCAATAAAAGCACCGAAGGCTGAAGATTGATTAAGCTTGCGCGCTAAATAGCCATCAAGCGCATCACTAATCGCAGCAAACCAAAACACAGCAAACGCACCAAAATGATTCCATGACACTGGTAAATAAAAGACCACGATAAAAACCGGGATTAAAATAATTCTAAATAATGTAATTTGGTTAGGAATTGTCCACATAGTATGTCTAATAGTCTTATCGTTATCTAATCAAGTGAGTCGTTCTGCACGACATTTTACACAGATCATGCGTTAATTGTCATGTAAGGCGTCATAAATATTTTCAGCTAATAATTTGCTAATACCAGGGACTTTTTCCAGCGTTGTTTTATCTGCCTTTAAAACTTCTTGTAAGCCACCTAAATACTGTAAAAGTGCTTGTCTCTTCTTAGCGCCAATACCGGGAATAGTTTCTAATGTTGACTTCTTACTGGCCTTTTGACGCTGTCTCTTATACACATCTGACGCTGCCGACGAAGAGGATAG
>CAJXRC010000172.1 GCA_913058405.1 uncultured Colwellia sp.
CTACACTATCCTCTTCGTCGGCAGCGTCAGATGTGTATAAGAGACAGAAATAAACCAGCACGAATTTTTACACGTAAAATTCGACTGACCGCGTCATCAATTCTCGTGAGACTAATTTCACCATTGTTAACTTGCGCAATCGTATTTTCGTACAAGGGTTTCCAGGCATTTGTTGGCACCATAAAAATATCTAAGCCCGCATTGACCGCTTGTGGGCAACTTTCATTACTACAGCCTTTAACTTGCCCATGTCCATTCCAATCACCAACAACAAATCCATCAAACCCCATGCGCTCTTTTAATACGTCGGTCATTAAATATTTATTACCATGACTTTTATCACCGTGCCAGCTATTAAATGATGCCATAACTGATTGCGCACCCGCTGTTAGGCCGCCAACATAACCTTGAGCATGCAACTTAAATAAGTCTTCTTCACTGGTAAGATTATTACCTTGATCATCTCCATTTTCTGTCCCACCGTCACCAATAAAGTGCTTAACCGTACTGATAACGCGTTGATCACCCAAGAAGTCTTTATCTACTGCCCCTTGCAGTCCTTTAACAATGGCACTAGCGTACTTTTTAACGATTTCAGGATCTTCAGAATAACCTTCATAAGTTCGTCCCCAACGATCATCACGAACAACAGCAACTGTTGGAGCAAAGACCCAATCAATGCCTGTAACCATCACTTCTTTTGCGGTAATGCTGGCAATATTTTCAATAAGTTCAGGGTTGTTAGCCGCGCCTAAGCCAATATTGTGTGGAAATAAGGTAGCACCAATTACATTGTTATGGCCATGCACTGCATCAGTCCCCCACATAGTTGGAATCTTACTACCGTCAATCGAGTCATCAATGGATGCTTGATATAAACTTTCAGCCAGTTTTATCCAATCAGCCGGTGTTGCATGTTTATTGTTATCAGGAAATGCCCCCCCACCATTTAAATACGAACCAAACCCATACTTACGCATGTCTTCAACGGTGATGTCTCGTATTTCAGGTTGGATCATTTGTGCAACTTTTTGCTCAAGTGTCATGTTAGTTAATAACAACGCCACCTTATTTTCGATATTCACATCTGTTTTTACTGCAATATCAAGTTTTGGCCATATGCCAATGTTAGATGACTTTTTTGTTATTTCTGATGATGCACTTGCCCTCTCAAGTATTTTAGTCGAGTCAACTTCTTGTTTATTGCCGTTGCATCCAACAAGCAAGGATGTGATAGCCAAACAAAGTATGCTTAGACTAGTTCTAACATTAAGAGTTTTTATTATATATTTCATGTAACTACTTCTTACTTTCGTGATTTATTGTCGTTAATTAATTGAATTTAATTGATGAATGAGAGAACAGCACTAACTGTTAACCTCTTTGGCTTTACTGCCTGATAAACCGTAATAAGCGATAAAAAAGTAACAAAATATTGGTAAGAAGAAGGCAGGCTGAACACCAATGCTATCTGCAAGAAGTCCTTGGAAAAGTGGAATAATGGCTCCACCCACAATAGCTAAACATAAGATGCCCGACCCTTGGCTAGTATGTTTACCTAAACCATTTATAGCTAAACTAAATATTGTTGGAAACATAATTGAATTGCATAAACCAATGAGTAAAATTGCCACCATGGCAAGTGTACCAGAAGAGAAAATTGCGACTAAAAGCAATAAAACGGCAATAGTAGCGTTAAAAAATAGTGCTTTACCTGCTGCTACTTTCTGCATAACGACGGCACCAACAAAGCGACCAACCATGGCACCTCCCCAATAATATGCAATATATTTTGCCGCTTCCGGTTCATCTAAAGCAGCGATACTAGGCTCAGCTAAAAAACTCACCAAAAAGCTGCCGATAGCAACTTCAGCACCAACATAAACAAAGATACCAACAGCACCAAGAACTAAATGACGGTATTGCCAAGCACTCCCTGTATCTTTATTAAGATCTTTTTGCTCTACCTCATCAGTTGCCGATAAGTTGGGTAACTTTAACCAAGCAAAAATTGCAGCAAGTACTAACAACATCGCAGCTAAAAAAACATAGGGCATTTGCACTGCTTCTGCTGATGCTTGTGCAGACATTGATTCTGCTGCTTGATCCAATATCAGGAAGGCGCCAAAAAATGGCGCTACGGTAGTACCTAAAGCATTAAAAGCTTGAGTCATGGTCAAACGAGATGAAGCCGTTTTCGCCTCGCCTAACATACTGACATAAGGATTCGCAGAAACTTGTAATAAGGTAATTCCACTGGCAAGTATAAATAATGCCATTAAGAATACCGGGTAGCTGTGCATACTAGCTGCAGGGTAAAAACATAAGCAGCCAATAGCTGCAATGACTAAGCCTAAAACAATACCCTTTTGATAACCCAGTTTTTTAACAAGCAAGCCTGCTGGTAATGAAACAAGAAAATAAGCACCGAAAAAGCAGAACTGTACCAACATTGCTTGGCTATATGATAAGTCGAAAACACCTTTTAAGTGTGGAATTAAAATATCGTTTAAGCAGGTAATAAACCCCCACATAAAAAATAAGGAGGTTAATGAGGTCAATGCAAAAGCAAAGTTATTGTTTTGCGGCACATCGCTCACCTGATTGAACGTACCTGAATTTGAATGCATTGCCATAATTTCCTCTTTTATATTTATTTGCTTTGGGTTTTAACTTTTAATGATATTACTTGCTGAGTTACTGTAATAAATAACACCCTCTTATCCTGAAGACAACAAAGCATTTATTTTCAATAACTTAACTAGATAAAAACTAAAAACCAATGAAAGTTGTTGACCTAACTCGTATAAAGCACTAATCTGAATGTAAGCGCTTACATGGTTACATTAAAGAACATCCAGAAATTTTTATCAACCTTTTTATAAGTGCTTACTTAAAAATATAATCATAAAAATAAAACACAGATAATCACCAAATTAACTCGGCTTAAAGAAATAGGTATCTCATTCATGACTGTCAAACTTACCCTACCCGCTCAATCTGAAATGTTATCAAAAGATTTCATTTATGGTGTAGCAACTGCTTCATTCCAAATTGAAGGTGGCAAAGACTCAAGACTTCCATGCATTTGGGATACTTTTTGTAATACAGCAAATAAAATTGTCGATGGGTCAAATGGTGACATAGCTTGTGATCATTTTACTCGTTGGCAAGATGACATTAAGTTAATTGACTCACTAGGTGTTGATGCCTATCGATTATCTATTTCATGGCCGCGTGTAATAACTGAGTCTGGTGAACTAAACCAAGCTGGTGTTAATTATTATTTGAATATTTTAGATCACTTAAAAGCCAATAATATCAAAGCATTTGTTACACTATACCATTGGGATTTACCGCAACATTTAGAAGATAAAGGTGGTTGGTTAAATCGTGAAACAGCTTATAAATTTAGCGATTATGCCGATTTAATTTCAAAAGCGTTTGGCAATAGAGTTCATGCCTACGCAACACTAAACGAACCATTTTGTAGTGCCTTTTTAGGGTATGAAGTTGGCATTCATGCTCCTGGTATTGTCGGTAAAGAGTTTGGTAAGAAGGCAGCACATCATTTGTTACTTGCCCATGGTTTAGCTATGGAGGTGTTAGCTAAAAATAGTCCTGGTTCATTAAATGGTATCGTACTTAATTTTACCCCTTGTTATGCTGAATCAGAATCTTCAGAAGATATAAAAGCAACATCATTCGCTGATGATTACTTTAATCAGTGGTATATCAAGCCATTATTTGACGGGAAATATCCTCAGATTATATCGCAGCTTCCTGCTGAGCATCAGCCTGATATACGTGACGGTGATATGGATATAATTATGCACAAAATGGACTTCTTAGGTGTTAATTTTTATACCCGAGCAATTTATCGTGCAGATACCAATGAGCATTTCTTGCAAATTGATCCACCAGAGCCACGTACCGATATTGGCTGGGAAATATATCCCAAAGCTTTTACCGAACTATTAGTTTCCCTTGATGAAAAATACACACTACCACCGGTTTATATAACGGAGAATGGTGCTGCAATGGCGGATAAAATCATCGATGGTGTCGTAAATGATCAAGATAGAGTAGATTACTATCAACAACACCTAAATGCCGTTAATGACGCTATTGAGCAAGGAGTGAAAGTTAACGGTTACTTTGCTTGGAGTTTAATGGACAACTTTGAATGGGCTGAGGGCTATTTAAAACGCTTTGGCATTGTTCATGTTGATTATGATACTCAAGTACGAACAATTAAAGCCAGTGGCAATGCCTATAGAGCATTAATAACAAATAGATAAAGCTAGTGTTGAACTTGAATGATTGGAACCAAAATGACTAAATTACCTTTTTATGAAAAAGTAGGTTACGCCATGGGCGATGCCGCCGCTAATTTAGTCTGGCGTGGCGCATTAGCCTATCTTGCGGTTTTTTATACTGACACTTTTGGCTTAACTGCCGCAGCAGCTGCCATGCTATTTTTAGTGGTACGTTTATCTGATGGTGTAACAGATATCATCATGGGCATGATAGCTGATAGAACAAATACTCGATGGGGGAAATTCCGCCCTTGGATTTTATGGTCTACCCCTTTTTTAGCGCTTTTTATGATCTTATGTTTCACCACGCCAGAGTTAACTTATACCGGCAAGCTTATTTATGCTTACGTGACCTATATTGGCTTAACGCTCGCTTATACATTAAATAACGTGCCCTACTCCGCATTGATGGGCGTGATGACGCCAAGCGATACAGAACGCACTAGCCTATCAGGCTTTCGTTTTGCTGGTGCATTCGCTGGTGGCTTGCTAGTGATGGGTTTTTTACCTGATTTAGTCGTCTATTTTGGTGGTGGTAATGATTCCATGGGCTACAAATATACCATGTATTTATTTGCAGTAATTTTGGTCGTACTAATGGTAATAACATTTTTTAGTACTAAAGAGCGCATTACTCCCGAAATAGACGAATCAGTGAGCTTAAAATCAGAGTTGTGTGATTTACTTAAGAACTTACCCTTTATTATTTTGCCCTTACTGTCTGTGACTTTATTCTTCTATTATCGAGATATTTATAGCGGTATATTCTTCTTTCTTGTCATGGTCTCTATGTGGCTACTTATCAAAAGGTTAATCAAAAAACCGGCTGGCAATATGAGTGGAACACAAAGAGATATGGTTGATTTATTGACTAATAAACCTTGGTTAATTCTGCTGGGTATAGGCTTTTTAACCATGATGTTTAATGGAATAAAATACGGCACTGTTGCCTATTACTTTAAATACCAAGTGGGCGATGAACTTATGGCAGGTAAATACTTCATAGCCTTATTGGTAGTTTCTATTTTAGGTGCATTATCTACAGGTTATTTATCAAATAAATTAGGCAAACGTAAATTATTTATTGTTTCACTTATCCTTAGTGGTTTACTCACTGTCGCCTTCTACTGGGTACCTAAAGGTAATCTGAGTGCTATTTTTATTTTAGGCTGTAGTGCTGAATTTTTTGCCGCAATGATGCCAACACTATTCTTTACTATGTTGGGTGATTCTGCAGACTATTCAGAATGGAAAAATGGTCGTCGTGCAACAGGGCTTATCTATTCAGCCGGAACATTTGTTCAAAAAACTGGAGGCGGTTTTGCTGGTGCATTAGTGCTAGTTGTACTTGCTGGTTATGGTTATGACGGTATGGACAAATCAACCATCGAAGCGTCTTTACCTGGCATGCAACTTCTAATGAGCTGGATACCCGCTATTTTTGCTTTTGCCGGTGCTGCATTAATGGTTTTCTACCCATTAACCAGCAAAGAAAATCAGCAAATTGGTGATGAATTAATTCAACGTAGATCTGATTTAATAACGGCGTAAGAGCTATCTTCTGTTCTCTGTTAAATTCATATATTCGAACGTAGAACGATAAAGTAAACAATAGGTTAAATATAAATGATTAGTGTAAGAGAAAAAATTGCTTATGGCTTAGGTGATACCGCCAGTAATATTATATTTCAAACTGTTATGATGTTCCTGTTACTATTTTATACTGACGTTGTTGGTTTATCGCCAGCAGTGGTTGGTACTATGTTTCTATTCGTGCGCTTAATTGATGCGGTTACCGACCCTATCATGGGTAATATTGCTGATAAGACCGATACTAAGTGGGGCCAATTTCGCCCTTATTTACTATGGCTAGCACTGCCTTTTGCCTTGATCAGCATATTAGCATTTACCACACCTGACTTAACTGGTAATGATAAAGTCATCTACGCTTTTGTTACTTATACTCTACTGATGATTGCTTATACGGCAATCAATATCCCTTATTGTGGTTTAGGTGGTGTCATCACAGCTGATGCAAAAGAACGAGTCACGGTACAATCATATCGTTTTGTCTTTGGTATGTTAGGCGGCGTCATTGTCGCAGCCGCTACTATGCCAATGGTGGAATGGTTTGGTCAAGGCGATACAGCAAAAGGCTACCAATATACAATGATCGCAATGAGCAGCTTGGGTGTTGTCTTGTTTTTGTTATGTTTTTTAGGAACAAAAGAACGCGTAAAACCACCAGAAAACCAAGACTCTTCGATGAAAGAAAACCTGAAATCACTTTGGAAAAATGACCAATGGCGCATACTATGCTTCGCCTCCTTATATTTACTGACAGGACAAGTATTGCGTCTAACACTTGCCGTTTATTATGTTAAGTATTTCCTCGGTCGTGAAGATTTAATAACACCATTCTTAACCCTAGGCGTAGTAGCAAGTATGATAGGTTGCGCAGTTGCACAACCGCTCGCTAAGCGTGTTTGTAAAATAAAAGCCTATATAGCGCTGCAAACTATATCTGCCGTTATATGTCTAGCAAGCTTTCTGATATCTCCCGACCAAATTATTCTTGCGTTTATCGCTTTTATCGCCTGGAAGTTTTTTCTTGATATGGCAACGCCATTACTGTGGGCAAAAATGGCAGATACGATTGACTATGGTCATAAAAAAACAGGCATCAGGGTTACTGGTTTAGTTTATTCTGGCGTGATATTTTTTATCAAAATGGGCATAGCTATCGGTGGCGCACTTGCTGGATGGTTATTGACTTTTTACGGTTACCAAGCCGATATAGAACAAAGTGATGCTACTAAGCAGGGGTTATTACTCTCTTTTACCGTGTTACCTGCTTTAGGCTCACTCGCCGTTGCTTGGGTAATGCGAAAATACACCTTAACTGAGCACAAAGTAGTCCAAATCCAAAGGGAAATAAAGGCTACGACTAGTTAAGATATTGGTAAATATGCTAGAATTTTATCATTACAATTCAAAGTATTTACAACTAAATTGCTCAACTTAGGATTAACATGGCGACAATATACGAAGTTTCAAAACTAGCGGGGGTTTCTTTAGCAACCGTTTCTCGTGTGATAAATAAAAATTCACGAGTCAGTGATAAAACCCGCCAAAAAGTTTTGGACGCAATGAGCGAACTAGGTTATCGACCTAACTCCATTGCACAATCTCTTGCATCAAATAGAAGCAACAGTGTTGGCATATTGGTGTCTGAATTACATGGCCCCTTCTTTGGTCAAATGATGGCAGGTATTGAGTCTGAATTAAGAGCCGCTGGAAAACATGTCATTATTACCACAGGTCACAGTGAAGAAGAAAAAGAAAAAGACGGTGTTGAATTTCTAATAAGTAGAAACTGTGATGCCATTATATTGCACGTTGAAGCGGTGAGCGATGATTATATTGTTGAACTGAGTAAGGGCAAAACACCTGTATATTTGATGAGCCGATTAGTTGAGGGCTTAGAAGAAAAGTGTATTAGCTTAAACAATGAATTAGGCGGTTACTTAGCGACCGACTCTATTATACAACAAGGTCATTCAGCCATTGCTTACATTGCAGGACCACAGTTTAAGGCCGATTCGAAAGACCGCTTAGCGGGTCATAAACGTGCTCTTGCTGAAAATAATATCGCTTTTAGTGACACGCTTTATTTTGAAGGAGACTTTAAGGAAACAGGCGGCAGTGACGGTTTAAAGCACTTTATCAGCAGTAAACGAGCATTTAGTGCATTGATTTGTGCTAACGATGAAATGGCTTCAGGGGCTATAACTTACGCCCGAGAACAAGGGTTTTCCTTGCCAAAAAACCTTTCAGTAATTGGCTTTGATAACATCATTTTTGCTCAGCACACCTATCCTAAACTTACCACAATAGATAACCCGGTAAATTTAATGGGACATATGGCGGCAAAATTAGTATTAAAAAATATTTATCAACAAAAGGATATATCAATTACTCATTCTTTTGAGCCGACACTAATTACCAGAGATTCCGTTATTTTAAACCCCTAAGACAGTTGAATCATAAATACATTTGAACGAGAAGTAATACAAAAGATGATGAATTCACAAGATACTCAAGTAATTAATTTAGTTGCTGATATTGGTGGTACCAATATCAGACTAGCAATCACTGATAAAAACAATAATATCAACAAAATTGAAACTTATCAGTGCCAGGATTTTCCACATTTAACTAATGTAATTCATCACTATTTGACGGAAAAGGCATTACTTAATGCCCAAGTTAATGCTTGTTTAGCTATAGCTTGCCCCGTTGATACAGATTCGATATCTATGACAAATTTGCCATGGAAGTTTTCACAAAAACAACTCAAAGAAGAGCTTAATTTAAATAGCCTTACACTAATAAATGATTACACAGCTATAGCAATGGCTATCCCATTATTAAATGATCAGCAAAAAATAAAAATTGGTCGAGGAGAAGCTGCAGATAAACAACCTATTGCGGTATGTGGACCAGGTACGGGTCTGGGCGTAGCTAACTTAGTTAATATTAACAATTACTGGCATTGCCTTGGTGGTGAAGGTGGTCATACTGATTTTGCACCTGTAGATGAACTTGATGTAAAAATATTTCAACAGTTAAAAACTACGAAAAAACGTCTCTCTTATGAACAATTACTTTCAGGTTATGGTTTAGAGCAAATATATCAAGCGTTAGTTTTTATTAAAAATCAAGAAGTGACAAGTACAGAAATAACTAAGCTATCCGCTAAAGAAATTAGTAGTCAAGCAATAGCTGGAACTTGTCCTCTTTGCCAACAAGCATTATCTCAATTTTGTAAAGTTTTGGGCAGCTTCGCTGGTAACTTAGCATTAACTACTGGCTCTTTCGGTGGCGTGTATATTGCTGGGGGTATAGTACCTAGATTTACCGATTATTTAAAAAATAGTGAATTCAGAGAAAGGTTTGAAACTAAAGGTCGCATGTCTCATTTAAACGAAAAAATTCCAACTTACGTAATTACCGAAAGCCAGCCAGGGTTAATCGGCGCCGCTGCTTACCTAAATCAAATTTTCAATTAACTAGAACAAGTAGTTAGGTACAGAAACAAAAAAGCTCAAGAATACCTTGAGCTTTTTTATTGTTCAATTACTTGTTAAGCAAAGTAACTTAAAACGGCATTTTCATCCCTGGCGGTAATTGCATACCACCAGTAAGTGCGCCCATTTTATCTTTGTTTTGCTCTTCTACACGACGTACAGCATCATTTACTGCTGCTGCAAGTAAATCTTCAATCATGTCCTTGTCATCGTCCATTAAGCTTTCATCAAGCTCAACACGGCGAACACTATGACTACCTGTCATTGTTACTTTCACCATGCCAGCGCCTGCTTCACCAACAACTTCCATATGCGCTAACTCTTCTTGCGCTTTAGCCATCTTGGCCTGCATTTGTTGGGCTTGTTTCATTAAATTGCCCATTCCGCCTTTCATCATGATATTCTCCAATATTGCTAGGTTGACTATTTTATATATTAATTCAGTTATTTTACCTGAAATACGTTTAGTTTTGAACGTAAATGAAATGTATTTATTCTTCTAAAACGATGACAAGATCAAAAAAAGTGTTCAACGTTATTATTCCAAGTTAACGTGGTGAAATACTCTCTTCATTTAAATTTGCCTGGAAATTATCTTGTAGAGCAATCACCACAGCATCTTCTTTCAATAGGTTTTTTGCATACTCAAGACGTTTGTCATTAATTTGAACTTGGATCTGGTAAGGATCAGCAACCGTTTCCTCTACGATATCTAGAGTAACTGTAACTTCTGTCTCTTATACACATCTCCGAGCCCACGAGACCGTCCTAGATCTCGT
>CAJXRC010000173.1 GCA_913058405.1 uncultured Colwellia sp.
CGAGATCTAGTACGGTCTCGTGGGCTCGGAGATGTGTATAAGAGACAGGCCATACTAGTCTGGCCAAATTATCTGGACAGGCGACAAAAACAGTTCGAGGTCGATTACGTTAGTTTATCTAATTTCAATGAACCTGAGATTTTTTAGCTTAACTTAACTTAGTGAGGCTCAGCGCAATAATTTCCCTTACTAAAATGGTCTGAAACCCGTATTTTGAGATGTGATGGTTACAGATACTTTACTGTATAAATATATAGTGGTATTATCAAGCCCATTAATAATAGCCTTTGGTACTTATTGTGATTGGTCGTTTACGTGGCATGCTTGTCGAGAAAAACTCTCCTGAAATATTAATTGAATGCGCAGGCGTAGGCTATGAAGTTACTATGCCGATGACTAGCATTTATGCCTTACCTGAGCTTGAGCAACAGGCAACTATTTACACTCACTTTGTTGTGCGTGAAGATGCCCAACTGCTTTATGGTTTTGCCAATAAAGTCGAACGTAAGCTATTTCGGTTATTAATCAAAGTTAATGGCGTCGGTCCTAAGCTTGCGTTAGCTATTTTATCAAACATGTCTGCGGATCAATTTGTTAGTTGTGTTCGCCACGATGATATTAGTGCTATTGTAAAAATTCCTGGTGTCGGGAAAAAAACAGCAGAGCGCTTACTTATTGAAATGCGTGATCGCTTAAAAGACTGGCAAGCACAACAAATACATTTAGTGAATGATGATGGCGTGATACCAGAACAACTCTCTGCTGAGTTGAGTCAAGAAACGACTTTTGTTAATGATAATAAAGGCGATGCTATAAACGCCTTAGTATCACTTGGATATAAACAGGTACAGGCTGATAAAGCGGTTAAATCCGTATATAATCGCGGTATGTCTAGCGAAAACATCATTCGTGATGCGTTAAAATCGATGATATAACGTCCTTGAAAGACGGCCTAGTTGAGTTTTATCGAGAGTTTACCTAAGGTAAATTTTTCTTTATTAAATTCGGTCTTCTTAGAATAATATTGTAAAGGTTACCTCATAAAAGCATAATACTTTGTGCTTAGATTTAGGTGTATTTCAATAGTAAGTTATGCCAAATGGATTAATCACATTTTAAAACTCAGGTAACCTATGATAGAAGCAGATCGCTTAATTGAACCCATTGCATCAGTAGAAGATGAAGGGGTAGACCGTGCCATTCGTCCTAAAATGCTCGCAGATTATACAGGGCAAGAACATGTTAAAGCGCAAATGGAAATCTTCATTCCAGCGGCAAAAAATCGCGGCGAACCTTTAGATCATTTGCTTATTTTTGGCCCGCCAGGACTTGGTAAAACGACTTTAGCGAATATTGTCGCTAATGAAATGGGCGTCAATATTCGTACAACTTCAGGGCCAGTATTGGAGAAAGCTGGCGATTTAGCAGCGTTGCTGACCAATTTAGAAGAAAATGATATTCTTTTTATTGATGAAATTCATCGTTTAAGTCCTGTTGTTGAAGAAATACTCTATCCAGCGATGGAAGATTATCAATTAGATATTATGATTGGTGAAGGACCTGCCGCGCGCTCTATCAAATTAGATTTACCCCCATTTACGCTTATTGGTGCTACGACTCGAGCGGGGGCATTAACATCACCACTACGTGACCGTTTTGGCATAGTGCAGCGATTAGAGTTTTATAATGTTGCTGACTTATCAACGATTGTCAGTCGTTCAGCACACTTTTTAAACTTAACCATAGATGAACAGGGTGCATTTGAAGTAGCACGTCGATCTCGAGGCACACCACGTATTGCCAATCGATTGTTACGTAGAGTGCGAGATTATGCCGATATAAAATCTCATGGCATGGTTAATCAACAAACTGCAGCTGCTGCGTTAGATATGTTAGAAGTTGATAGCGAAGGCTTTGATATTATGGATAGAAAGCTATTACATGCCATTATTGATAAATTTATGGGTGGACCTGTAGGTTTGGATAATGTTGCCGCAGCTATTGGCGAAGAGAGAGAAACGATAGAAGATGTGCTGGAGCCATTTTTAATTCAACAAGGATTTCTACAACGTACCCCGCGTGGCAGGATAGCTACGGACAGAGCTTATCAACACTTTTCTATTACTCGTCCAGAATAGTTAGCCGTTATTCCTCATGAGTGACCACACTAAATACTTAGTTTGACAGCCTTATTTATCCTGGCTGTCAGCACTTCTTTTTAATATCTTAATACCTCGTTATCAGAGAGTTGGCTCTCTTGTCATTTCTCTGTTACTCCTATTACTTCCCATAAATGGGAAATCTAGCAGTACTACCTTTCCCATTTATGGAATTTAACAAGCACGGCTTACTCTTCGTTGACTATATTAATTTATTCTAAATTAATATATTTCAACGACTTAGTGATGTTGGTATAAAGGCTGCAATACTTTTGTCAATTACATGATTGGAGTATTATTTTGGATATATCGATAACAAATAAAAAGCAGTATCGGCTAAAGTCATTATGGCCATTTGCCTTACTTATTGTTGTTATTGCACTGGCCTTAAACTACAGCTTTTCATTGGCGCAAGCCGATTTTGTTGTCGATGATGAAACCATGGTTTATGCAAAGGTAAAACAAGGCAATTTCTATGTCTCTGTAAGAGGCACTGGCACCTTAGTTGCCGATAATATCCAATGGTTGGCAGCAAGTGTTGATGGTCATGTTGAACGTATTGTTGTGAAACCAGGAAAAGCAGTCAAAAAAGGTGAACTCATTATCGAGTTGAGTAATCCGCAATTACAGCAGTTACTAGAAGAAACTGAATGGGAACTGGAAGCCAATATAGCGGAGAGTAAAGCCAGTGAAGTGGAACAAAAGTCAGCAATTTTATTTCAAAAAGCACAAATGCTTGATGCTAAGTTGAACTATGAAAGCAGCAAGTTGAAACTAGATGCGCAAAAAGAGTTGTTTGACAAAAAAACAGGCGCAGTTTCTAGAATTGACTATGAAAAAACTAAGCTTGAAACGGCTCAATGGAATCAACGATGGCAAATTCAAGACAAAATTTGGCAAACCATGATAGAAAACCTTGTTGCACAAAATAATGCCCGCCAATCACGTTTAAACAAAATGAGAAAGACGCTTGAACGAGCTGAGCAACAAGTTAAAAATTTAATGGTTTACGCCAGTTTAGATAGTGTCGTTCAAGAAGTTGCCGTTGAACCGGGTCAGCGGATTTCTATGGGTAGTAGCTTAGCAAAATTGGCCCAACAAGGCTCATTAATAGCTGAGTTACAAGTAGCCGAATTATTGATTGGTGAAGTTCGAATAGGCCAACAGGTTATTGTCGATACTCGTAACAGTAAAGTTGCTGGTATTGTTTCAAGAATAGAGCCTGCGGTAGTTAATGGGAGCGTTCAAGTTGATGTAGATTTCACTCAAGCCCTACCAAGTGATGCACGACCAGATCTTAGTATTGAAGGGGAAATAAAAATTACTGATATCGCCAATGCGCTGTATGTCAGTCGACCAATCTTTGCGCAAAGCAATTCAAATTCAATTTTGTATAAGCTCGATGAACAGGGTGATTTTGCTCAACGAACCCAAGTAAAACTAGGTAAAGGCGCCATTAATGAAATCCAAATTCTTGAAGGTTTAGCATTGGGTGACAAAGTGGTGATCTCAGACACAAGTAGCTGGCAGAATTTTGGAAAAATCAGAATTAACTAATCAATACCCAAGTTACTTGGGTATACATGAACACTATAAGATACTAGTAAGGAATAAAGGAGAGACATATGACTAAGACATTAATTAAATTAGCTAATATAAAGAAAATATTTTACACAGATGAAGTCGAAACTCACGCACTAAACGATATTACCTTAACCATTAACAAAGGTGACTATATTTCCATATCGGGCCCATCAGGCTGTGGAAAATCAACCTTATTGTCATTATTAGGGTTATTAGATACCAGCTCCGAAGGCGTATATCAGTTAGCTAAGCACGATGTGTCCAATATCTCTAAAAAAGAGCGAGCCCGTATTCGTAATATGGAAATAGGTTTTATATTTCAATCTTTTAATTTGATCAGTGACTTGGATGTCGAAGAAAATGTTGAATTGCCACTTACTTATCGTAAAGATCTAAGTAAAAGTCAGCGCAAAGCAATGGTTAAGGAAGCGCTAGAAAAAGTGAACATGTCACATAGGTCTAAGCACTTCCCGTCACAACTGTCGGGTGGCCAACAGCAACGTATCGCTGTAGCACGTGCTATTGCAGGTAAACCCTCAATTATTCTCGCTGATGAACCTACGGGAAACCTAGATTCAAAAAATGCCGAAGCTGTGATGGACTTGTTAGATTTGCTGCACGGCGAAGGCGCGACGATTTGTATGGTAACTCATGACCCTCGCTCTGCTAAAAGGGCTGCGAGAAATATTGATATTTTAGATGGCCAAATTGTGGCAGAGCAAAACCAACAGTCCAGCAATGATACTGCTGCAGCGTAGAGGTGAATATTATGATATGGCAGGACTTCAAATATGCCCTTAGGCTGTTAGCTAAAAAACCTGGTTTTACCGTGCTGACAACGTTAGTGATGGCGACAGGTATTGGCTTAAGTGTTTACATGTTTTCATTTTTTAATACTATTTTATTTAAAGATTTAGCATTTAAAGATGGTGAATCGTTAGTGGTGATTAACGGATCATTAAATGGCCAACGAGAAGAAAGTGAAATCAATTGGCTTGATTATCAAGAAATACAGAAAAACATCGAAGGTCTAACTGAGTTTGGCGGTTATACAAGTGCCAATGTGACTGTCTCAGGGCGAGACGGTGCTATTAGATATGTAGCGATACTTGCTCAAGCCAATATATTTAACTTAACACGGACTAGACCGCTATTCGGCCGTGCTTTTAATGCGGCAGATGAGCAGGTTGGTGCAGAGGAAGTCGTTGTCATAGGTTACCAACTTTGGCAAAATCAATTTGCTGGAGATAAGCAAGTTATCGAAAAATCAATGCGTATTGACGGGAAAAACCACCGTGTGATAGGTGTTATGCCACAAGGTTATTTGTTTCCAAGAAATGCCCAAGTTTGGTTGCCATTGCGCATTGACCCTAGCCAGTTAATACGGGAGCAAGCAACAGGTCTTCGTGGTTTAGCACATCTCGAAAAAGGCGTGTCTATGGCCGATATTGATAAACAGCTGCAAGTCATCATGCAACGTATTGAACAACAGTACCCTCAAACTAATTCTGGCATCAGCGCCTTTATTTCTTCAGTACCTGGAGCAGGAGGAGCAGGCGGTGAGCCAGTAGTGTATACCATGCACGTTGTTGCAATATTAATCTTGTTACTGGCTTCTATTAATGTCGGTAATCTATTACTTTCTCGCGCGTTAGAGCGGGGCAAGGAAACCGCTATTAGGGTTGCTTTGGGAGCGCCACGTTCTCGTTTAATAACTCAGTTGTTATGGGAAAGTACCATTATTTGTACTATTGGCGGCCTAGTTGGTTTCTTGGTTATGGCATGGGGTTTAGAAATAACAGAGCCTATAGTCACAACATTTTTTGCTGAGCCTTTGGCTTTTTGGTGGGATTTTAGCGTTGACAGTTATACCATAAAATTATTTCTTGGTATTTTAGTGTCTACTATCTTAGTTACTGGATTATTACCTGCTTGGCGCACCACAGGTGGTGATTTTAATGCGGTATTACGTGATGGTACTCGAGGCGCTTTAGGTAAAAAAGCGGGACGCCTTAATCGCTTGTTAGTTATTAGTGAAATTTTTATTTCCATGGCGGTGCTAATTGCTGCAGCGGTTATGGTGCAATCTGCGAATGAGCAAACCAATAAAGATATAGGGGCAGAAACGGCTAATATTCTAGTTGCTAATGTATTACTACCTGAAACGAACTATGATTCTGCTGCAAAAAAAATTCGTTTTGTTAAACAGTTACAAACGCAAATGCAAAGCCATACTGGCATCAATGAAGTGATGATAATGTCTTCATTGCCAGGTCATTACAGTGCAGAGCAAAAGGTTATGTTTGAAGGCAAAGAGTATACTAAGAGTAGCAATAATAGTTATCCAAGCGCTAACTATATTGCCACCATGCCAGGGGATTTGGCTAAATTGGGCGTTGAATTACGTCAAGGGCGATACTTAAATAGCAGTGATAATAGTGACAATAAACAGACTGCATTGGTAAGTGAAAGCTTTGCGGAGCGTCATTTTCCCAGCCAATCTGCAATCGGTAAAAGATTTCGACTAGTGGCTAAAGAAACGGGTGAAATCGATTGGATCACCATCGTTGGTATTGTAGAACATACTATCCAAGGAAATCGAGATGGCTCGGCGGCGAGTGTTCCTTCAATATTTAGGCCTTATAGCCAAGCGCCAAGAAGTAGAATAACTATTGCCATGCGATTGACCACTGATAATAGTCATGTCATTAAATTGTTGCGTAAAGCTTTGCAAGGAATTGATAGCGAGCTTGCTTCTTATCGGATAGAGACTTACCAAGCGAGTAATGACAGAATAACCGCACCGGTAGTTTTTATTAGTAGTTTAACCGCCTTATTTGCTATTGCAGGCGTGATATTAGCGGCAAGCGGTATTTATGGTGTTATGTCGAATACTATAAATCAGAGAACTCAGGAGATAGGTGTTAAGCGAGCCTTAGGTGCTGATGAAGGCGTAATTATCGCTGAATTTCTATGGTCTGCAGTTAAGTTATTACTCTGGGGCGGGATACCTGGTGTTTTAGCGGGTGGTTTTATGGGCTTTGCTATGGCGCAAATGTTTGGAACTGGTATGTCAGCGCTTGTAACCATCATTGTGATAATGATCAGCATAGTCGCTATCTCGGTAATAATCTCTACCTATTTACCAACAAAAAATGCCTTGAAGTTAGAGCCAAGTCAGGCATTACATTATGAATAGTGATTAATATATTATACCCAATCTATCTGCGCATACTAGCGGTGCTAGTATGCGCAGTGCATTTTGGTTTTTATCACTGATAATAATCTTTACTATGTTAACCTTGAGCTGATAATGCTACGTCGTTGCACCTTCTTGTAACGGAGTAACCATGATTACAAAGGTGCGCCTTGTGTTGAAATTGCTCATGCACTCTGAATCGAGCATTTTGAATTATTACGGGTATAGGTACTAAGCTAAGTAAGTTAATTACAGCCAAGAAAGTGTTAGGTAATAAGGTTCAAATGAATAAAAAAATTTTAGTAGTTGATGATGACTTAGATATTCTGTCTGCCTTAAAGATTTTATTGGTACCAGAAGGCTTTGAGGTTACCTTTTGCCAAACGCCTGAATCAGCGTTGGCAGCTATAAAACAGGAGACTGTAGATTTAGTCTTAATGGACTTAAATTACTCCTTAGATACTACCTCGGGTGAAGAGGGGTTAAGGCTGCTAGAGTCAATTCGAAAAATTGATGAATACATTCCCTTAGTTGTCATGACCGGATGGGCTACAGTAGAAGTTGCCGTTAGCACCATGCAAAATGGTGCTAACGACTTTATTCAAAAACCTTGGGATATTGAACGTCTCATCAGTATTATCAATAATCAATTGAAGTTGGCTAACAGCGAGAAGAACTCGCAAAAGCTCACTCAACAAAACCAGTTATTGCAGCAACGCCTTGATAGTGAATTCAAAGGTGACATCATAAGCCAATCACCTGTTATGCAAAAAACATTAGCCTTGATTGAACAAGTTGCACAAAGTCACGCCTGTATTTTGCTAACCGGAGAAAATGGTACCGGCAAGAGTATGTTTGCCCGTTATATACATCAACACTCAAATAGAAAAGACGGCAATCAAATTTCGGTCAATATGGGCGCGGTGAGTGAAACTCTATTTGAAAGTGAAATGTTCGGCCACGTAAAAGGTGCGTTCACTGACGCTAAATCGACACGCATTGGTCGTTTTGAATTAGCTGATGGCGGTAGCTTATTTTTAGATGAGATCGCTAATACTCCCTATTCACAACAAGCTAAATTGTTACGTGTTTTAGAAGATCAACAATTTGAGAAGGTTGGTGCAAGTAAAACCCAGTCGGTCGATGTGCGTTTGATCTGTGCGACTAACGCTGACTTGAATCAAATGGTAGCCTCGGGAGATTTTCGTAAAGATTTACTCTATCGTATTAATACAATCGCTATTGAAATACCTGCATTAAGGCATCGAAAAGAAGATATTGTCTTGCTCGCCGATGCCTTTTTAAGTCAATGGGCAAATAAACAGGGGCGAAATAAGTTAGTTTTAGATGAACAGGCGAAAAATGCCTTAGTTAGCTATGATTGGCCAGGTAATATCAGAGAGTTAAACCATGTACTCGAACGAGCACAGATATTGTGTCAGGGTGTATTTATTACTATCAATGACTTGGGTTTATTGGCTAATACGACGCAAAACCATACTGCCGAGTCAAGGAATAACCAAGAAGTGCATACAGGCAAGCAGACTTTAGAGTGTTTAGCTGATTTAGAGCTAGGTATAATCGATCAAAGATTAAAACACTTTGATGGTAATGTAATTAAAGCAGCTAAGTCATTAGGCTTAAGCCGTAGTGCTCTTTATCGACGATTAGACAAAATTTGAATTAGCGGGTAGTAAATTAAATAGTAGAATAAAAAAGGTACCATGAAACAGAATCGACAGAATAAAAAATCATTTGAAGTACAGCTTACTCAGCTATCTTTACTGACCTCTTTACCACTATTTCTCTTGTTAGTAGCGGTGATGATATATGCCAATATATCGATATATTTAATTTTATTAACTGTGCTTATTAGTAGTTTAGTGATGGTTTATAGTCACAGTAAACTTCACCAAAAATCAGCCTATCAATTTAGAAGCTTAAGTAATTTACTCGATGCTATGGTGCAGGGGGATTATAGTCTTCGAGCTAGGCCAAGTGATGGTGATGAAGCATTAAATGAATTGGTTGATTCAATAAATAGTCTTAGCTTACGCCTTAACAAGCAAAGAATTGAGACGACGGAAAGTCAATTATTACTTACGACTGTTATTAATCACATCGATGTCGCTATTCTTGCTTTAAATGAGAATAATGAATTGGTTTTAACTAATCCCGCCGCGAAAAAATTATTGCAAATACCTGCTGAGCTACAAGAATTCGACTTAATCGAGTCATTCTCACAATTTGATCAAATTGCGGCAATGACTAGTGGTAATAGTCAGGTGATGTCACTGTCTTTTGCTAATCAGCAAGGTAAGTTCAATGTTCATCTTGAAGAGTACCGAGAAAATGGCAAACCTCAAAAACTGGTTTTTATTACTGATGTGAGCACTATGTTGCGCAGTGAAGAGCACAATGCATGGCAGGCGTTAGTACGGGTAATAAGTCATGAAATAAATAACTCATTAGCGCCTATCGCTTCATTAAGCCAAAGTTTAAGACGGTTACTTACCCGACAAGAAGATCTTGAAAGCCATAAAGATTATTTAGTTGAGGGTTTATCTATTATCTCACAGCGCAGCAATAGCTTAACTGAGTTTGTTAATAGCTATAAACAAATAGCTAGTTTGCCCGAGCCAAAAAAACAAGCTAATTCAGTACTGGAGTTAGTTAATAAAACAGTCGCTTTATATCCAGATGAAAGTATTGAAGTACGACATATAGACGATATTACCTTGTTTATTGATGCCGTACAATTTGAACAAGTGCTTATTAACTTGGTTAAAAATGCCATAGAAGCGATAAAAAATACTGGTGAAGTAGGTAAGGTTGTAATTCACGGCCAAGTTAATGGAGCAGTGTTTACGTTGTCACTAGTGGATGATGGCACAGGGGTGAGTAATCCAGACAACTTGTTTGTGCCTTTTTATACAACTAAAGCTAAAGGCTCTGGCATAGGTCTTGTCTTGTGCAGACAGATAATTGAAGCTCATGGCGGCAAGATATATTTAACAAATAGGGGAGGTGTCCGTGGTTGTAAAGCGACCGTAGAATTACCCCTGTGATACTTGTCTTAATTTCTTAGTATTAACTATAGCGTCTGTCTCTTATACACATCTCCGAGCCCACGAGACCGTACTAGATCTCGT
>CAJXRC010000174.1 GCA_913058405.1 uncultured Colwellia sp.
GTTAATAATTCTGTTAGCGAAACATACTAACCACCAATTAAACTAATCGCTGCCTGTGGTATTTGGTTAGCCTGCGCTAGGATTGACGTACCTGCTTGTTGCAGTATTTGGTTCTTCGTCATGTTAGCAGTTTCTACCGCAAAATCAGTATCTTGAATTCGACTACGAGAGGCCGACACATTTTCTTGAATGTTAGCTAAGTTACTAATAGTGTGACCAAAGCGGTTTTGTATCGCACCTAAGTCAGCTCGTTGCTCATCAATTTGTTTTAATGCCGCATCAATAGACTCAAGTGCACCTTGGGCACCAGTTCCATCAATACCACTGATATTAATCGCACTTATCGCAGATCCTAACGTGGAACTATTATCACCACCAGGTGTTAATGTTACAGCAGTAGTATCAAAAACACCTGCATCACCCGCGACAGTACTTGCCGCTGTCGCAGCTGTTGCACCGTTTTCCACGGCAAATGACAAAGTACCACCGGCTGCATCATAAGTTGCTGTAATACCTATTGAGCCCGCACCAGCATTTATAGCATCAGCGACATCTTCAGCACCCATACCTACAGTTAATTCAACATCTACTGCACTTGTTAATCCAGCTGCATCGGTAACCGAGAATGTAACTGTTTCAGCTGCAATACCAATAGCAGCTGCATTATAACTCCCTGCAGCTAAACTTTGAGCGTCAATCTTACCTAAATCATCTGCAGCGATGCTAGTTAGCGTCATGCTAATTGTTTCATTCGCATTCGAGCCAACTTGAAAATCCTTAGTACCAAAAGAACCATCTAATAATTTTTGATCACCAAAAGAAGTGGTGTCGGAAATTCGTGTTAATTCGGTTTGTAATTGAGAGACTTCTTTTTGAAGCGCATCTCTATCTGATGATGAGTTTGAACCATTCGCTGATTGTAGTGCTAGTTCACGCATTCGTTGTAGAATATCGGTAGAGGCTTGCATCGCCCCTTCAGCGGTTTGCGCCATTGAAATACCATCGTTAGCATTTCGTTGTGCTACCGCTAAACCATTAATTTGCGAAGTTAAGCGATTTGATATTTGTAAACCAGCGGCATCATCTTTAGCGCTATTGATACGCATACCGGATGACAGTCGCTGCATAGAAGTAGCTAGACCTTCACCTGATTTTGTTAAATTACGTTGTGCGTTTAATGACGAGGTATTCGTTACTACTGATAAAGCCATGATAAAACTCCTAATGTGTTAACTGTTATTAACGCCTGTTTATGTGTTGTTGTAGCGTTGTCCATAAACCGGACGTTAACGCTTGGTTATTAGAAGCTTGTTAAAGCAAGCCTCTGCTCTTACGGTTAAAAAATACTAAAAAAACTTTATCCGTTTCTAGTGGCATTTTTTTGTTGTTTATATTTACTATCTCTAAAGGCTGCATAAAAGGTGCCACGTTTTAAAATAGCCATACCTTTATTTATATATAGTTAAACAAACTTAAGCCTTGCACCTTGCTAAATGCTTGTTGTGATGCCTGTAAGGCAATCTTTGACTGCTCAAACTCTGATATGGCTTTAGCAAAATCTAGATCTTCGATGTTTGCTTTTCCAGTCGTTATACTCAGTTCTGCATCAAGATGCCTACTCTCTTGATTTTCAAGTACTTGCAGGCGAACGCCTGCATCTACTCGTCTTGAAGTTATATGAGATGTGGCAGTACCAAGCTGATCGAGTAAGGTGTTGTAATCTACTTGATGTTGTTCTGTATTAGTTGAGACAGAACCTTGTTCCAACCACGTTATGGCATCATTAATGGTATCAAATATACTAATATCGGCTTTTTCATTGATGGTAAAGCTCTCCCCCGGCAATGGGTTGCCGCTTAAAGTGACATCAATACCATCAAAGGAAATAGTTTGCCCAGCAACATAAGGTGCTGGAAGTGCCGGTAAAACAGGGAACACTGGGAGTCCACCGCCATCGGTAACCGTTAAATTGTTAGTTACTGGATCGGTAGTAAAAGTATGTGGTCCTGTGCTCGTGTTATAAGCACCTCTATCAACTATATTCGCACTTTCAACGGCGACTCCCGATACATTAGCATTGACATTAGTAGCGCTTGGGGGATAACTAGCACTAAAATCCCCCATAGCATTATCTACTTCCATAAAAGCAGCATCGCCCGTTTGATTGGTTGGGATTTTTATATTATTTGCTATTTGTAACTCTCTAACACCTGAGTCTCCGCTATACGAAACACTACCGTCAACTTGTTGACTGAAGGGTTGTTGTTCAGTTTGATAGCCAGAGAAAATATAGTCACCGTTTGCATTTTGACTATTGGCTAAATCAAGTAATTGATCTAAGTTATTCCGAGTCTGTTTGGCAATTGCTAGTAGATCTTCGCTAGACATGGCGCCGTTATTTGCTTGTAACATCTGCTCTTTGACATTATTTAAAATATCCTCAGCATTAGAAAAAGCAACATCTTGCAAACTATTATGGCTTTCAGCTTGAGTGATATTACGTTTATATTTTTCAATATTCGCTAGATCATCTTTATAGCCAGCCAAAGTACCATAAGATACAGCATCATCTTTCGCGGTTAAGACACGCTTACCGCTGGTTAAATAGGCCATTTGCTCATTAACATCTGAAGTTTTGCTACTCATTTGTTGGGAGCTTTGTAAATAAAATTGTGCTGTTGATACGCGCATAAAAAGTTCCTTATCTTACTGCTGATAAGATGGTGTCAAAAAGTGTATTAGCGGTAGATATAATTTGCGAAGCCGCCTGATACGCTTGTTGAAATTTTAATAAATTAGCCGCTTCTTCATCAAGATTAACACCAGAAGTTGCTTGGTTACGATTGTACGCTTGAGTAAATAGAGCCTGTGCTGTATCTGCCGTTAAATTCGCATTGCTCGCTTTTGAACCAACAACAGAGGTTGAAACTGCCAAGCTATTACTAAAAGTTTCTTTACCACCATTGGTGACGCCGACCTCTTGTGTTTTAGCCATGGCAACAGCGTGATTACCATTACCCTCACCAAAAGCATCTCCAATAAAAAACTGCTCTGGTGCATCAGCACCTGATCCGGATGGTGTTCCTGATATTTCCACTTGAAAAGCTGCTGCTGATGGTGAAGGCGGCAAGTCAATCACTTGACTTGGAGGTGTGTAGGAAATAGGTGCGGACGTTGTATTGGTGTTATCCGTTATCGTGTATGTAAAAGCACCTAAAGCATCTTCAAACACATCGATACGCATTGGCATTGCTGCTTGAGCATTTTCAGGGTCAAACATATCAACTATATCAATTGCTCCTGCACTAACATTATTCTCCGATGGAGTAATATCAACCGCTGTACTGGCGGCAATAGCATTGCCATCAGATAACGTGGTTTGCATTAGCGCAGCGCTGTTTTTGGTCGGATTAATAGTGAAAGTATCACCCGCCTGCAGTGGCCCTGTACTTGTTTCAACAAATGAGAAGCCAAGATCAGGAGATGCTGTATGAGTACCACTAGGCACGCCAGGAGGCCCTAGATTTTCACTCGTACCTGACGTTAAGTTATTCAACATAAAGTTTGTGCCATCGAAACGGATTTCATACTCATCGGTTGTTAACTTGGAAACATCTGTAATTGTAATCTGTGCTTGTGTGTTGCCACTATTACCTGAATGTTCTAATACGCGCCCTTGCTGTAATTGCGCGCTGTTAATATCAGTAAAGATATTGGCACCTTGAAGTTCATTCAAATCTAAGCCACTTGCTTGACTGTCATTCAATGTAGAGGATATCGCCATGGCTAAACGATCTATTTCAGTACGCGTTTGACTTAAATGTTCATCTCTAAATTCAAAGCTTGCCGCTAATGAACCACCTAGGGTAGATCCCTTAAGTGCAACACTGCTGCGACCACTAACTAATCTTAATTCTGTTTTTTGCGCATCAGGGTCGCCTGCATTTACTTGCAGTGTCATTGGGGTTATACCGGCAACAAGCGTCGTACCTTGACCAATCATTACCGTCATAACGTTATTGGCATCTTTTACTGTGGTTACTCGAGTATATTCACTTAATTCACCTATAAGCTGATCACGTTTATCAAGTAAGTCATTCGGCTGTCCTGCTTGATTCGGGCTTTGAGACTGCATAATGGTTTCATTGATTTTGGCAAGCTCTTTCGAAATTTCTGACACTCTGCTGGCTACTTGTTCTATTTCACCATTAACCGACTTGCTCATACTGTCAAAGTTTTTAGCTAACTCGTTAAAGTCATTACTTAAAACATTCGCTTGGTTTAGCACTATGCTACGCAAACCTGAATCATTAGGATTGTCAGCAACACCATTTAGCGCTTGATAGAATTTATCTAATGAACCTACAACGGCATTACCTGAAGTAGACATAACTTGATCAAGTTGCGTTAAACGCGCATGAAGTGAATCTGCATTACCTAAGTTACTTTGATTCATCAATTGCTCTTTATGGGAGAATTGATCATAAAGACGGGTGATATCTTGAATATAAGTGCCACCACCAATGTAGTTATTACCATTATTAAGACCGACCGAAGCACTTTGGTCTGCTCGTTGGCGGTTATAACCATCAGTATTTACATTGGAGATATTATTGCCGGTTGTCGCCAGTTGCTGTTGAGCAGCTAATAAGCCGCTAACACCGGTTTGGTACAAACTTACTGACATAATATTCTTTCCTATAACAAAGTATTCGAGTAAACAGTCAACCAAGGTTAGGTTGTTTGCTTGCTGTAAATAATGTTTCATGAAAGGTTGTAGCGATAAAAAACTTTATGCTCGCCTTACGGCGTAACCCTTCCCTAATATGCTCAAATAACTTACTAACGTAATTTACTGTGCTGATTTACTTAACCTATTTACTTGGCTATTTATTTAGCTAAAAGGTTAGTTACAGTTTTCAATGTGCCTAAAATTTTATCCGCATATTGAGGATCTGTTGCGTAACCTGCTTTCTGTAAACCTTGCAGGAAGTGTTCCACATTGCCTGAGTCTTGCAATGCGTCTTGGTAGCGTTCGCTAGTAGAAAGGAAGTTTATGTAATCATCAACACTATCGGTAAGTGATTGATAGGTTCTAAAAGGCTCCGATTTTTTAATCATAGCGCCTTGTTCAAACTCTAAAGTGTCTTTAGTGATTTTATCGCCAGCCCAGCGAGAGTCGGCTTTAATGTTGAAAAGATTATTTGAACTACCGCCATCTTGGTCTTTAATCATTTTTTGTCCCCAACCAGTCTCAAGTGCGGCTTGGGCAATAACGACTTCAAAAGGAACCCCTAAGGTTTTTTGTACTTTTTGGGCTGGTTCAATTAACGCGGTAACAAAATCTTTGGGTTCATCAAAGCTGTGATTTGATATAGTAGCTGAGTTATTGACGCTTTCTGATTGACCACTAACTTTATTCGTTCTTTTATCAACGTCTCTGATAATAAATTGACTCGCAGCACTATTAACTTGATTATTAATATTGTGTTGGGGTTGATAGCTACCAGCAAACGGAATGTCTATATCTGGCTTAATTTGATTTTTATCCTCCAGCATTTTTTCTATTAAAGAATTATGTTGACTATCTTTGTTGGCTTTATCATCGGTAGAGTTAGCACTATCAGTGACCGGTAAATTCCCATCGTTGCGTAATACCGAACTTGGTTTAAATGTCCCGTCATCACCACCGAGTTGTCTCACAATTAAATCAGTCAAGCCTAGTGAACCATTAGAAGATAACTCAACCGCCATTTGTTGGTCATGCATATCGCGATAGAACTTCGTCGATTCAGAGTTAAATGGGCTATCTGACTCGAGTACTTCTTGTGCTTTTCGCATACTCGATAAAAGCATTTTCATAAAAATGGCTTCGAACTGCTGAGCAGCTTCTTTCAAAGCTTCTTTTTTGCCCTCGCTATTCCCTGCTCGCGATTGCTCACGAATATCATTTAAACCATTTAGATCAAGGGCGTTACGCGCTTGATCATAATTTTGTTTGTGGCTTGAATTGATATCCATAATTTCACTTACTTAAAATATAATTAATTACTGTTTATACAAGTATCATGCCTATATTATTAACTCTGAACTTTGAGTGACCGTTATCTTCGAAGTATGGGGTCTAAAACCCATCAAATTTTAGAAGCTGTATCCCCGATTAATACACCACGAGGATGACGTCCCTTAACCTTGTACTTAAGCACGTAAAACAGTAACTTTTACTTTTGAACTGTTAACAATTATCTGTTCAATTATTAACGTGTTACCTTTAAGCTGTATGCTTCAAGTTAAAGGATAAAACACGGAGCTGACGAATGTCAGTGAGTACTTTTGACGCCTAAATTGAGGTATATACCCGTTACCATTCAAAGTGCGAGATGTCAGTGGGAGTTAAAAGTGCTTTAGCAATATCACTATGTTGTTGCATCTTTTTGTAAGGACGTTACATGGATGTAGTTTATTAGAGAATGCAGGAGCATATTCTCCTGAATAACCATTACTACAAAAGTGCGGCTAGTATTGAAATTGCTCAAGCACTCTGAAACATGCATCTTGATTGATAACAGGCATACAACGACAAGCTTAGTTATATTATGACTAACTCACCACGTATAGCACCCGCTTGGTCTAATGCCTCTAAAATGGCCATAACATCACCAGGTCCAGCACCAACTTCATTGATTGCACGAACTAAAGTTTCTAAAGTGACGCCGGGTTTGAAGACAAACATACGAGCGTCAGAGTTGCTGACATTAATGTCGGACTGGTTAGTCACTACCGTTTCACCTTCAGCAAAAGCATTCGGTTGAGAAACATCTTGAATTTCATTAATGGTGACTGTAATTCCACCATGAGTAATTGCGGCAGCAAGCAGCGTAACTTCGGAACCAATAACAATAGTCCCTGTACGTGAATTAACAATAATTTTTGCTGCAGGAGATGCGGGTTCAAACTCAAGATTTTCAAGTACTGACAAAAAGCTAACCCGGTCACTAATATCTCTTGGTGCTCTTACTTGCACAGAAGTTGAATCAAGTGCTTTGGCAGAGCCTTCAATGAGTTCATTGATAGTGTCAGACAAAAGTTTGGCGGTTGTAAAGTCAGAATGGCGTAAGTTAAAAGTAATATGATCCCCTGAAGAAAAAGGTGACTTAACTTCGCGCTCAACAATACCGCCATTGGCGATACGACCAACAGTAGGAATATTCACTAAGACTTGAGAGCCATCTAGGCCTTGCGCTCCTAATCCGCTGACGATTAAAGAACCTTGCGCTACGGCATAAGCATTACCATCAATACCCATTAAAATAGTCTGTATTAACGTGCCTCCTCGTAAACTTTGTGCACTACCCATACTAGAAACAGTAACATCAATCGTTTGACCCGGTTTAGTAAAAGCACTTAACTCTGCATGAACAGCTACTGCTGCAACGTTCTTAATTTTAGGTTTTAATTTATCTGGCATGGTGATACCAAAGTTACTCAACATAGTTTTAAAACTTTGCTCAGTAAAAGGACTTTGTTCACCTGTTCCAGGTAAACCAACCACTAAGCCATAACCAATTAATTGGTTTGAGCGTACGCCAGCGACATCAGCTAAATCTTTGATACGTTGAGCATTAACTGACAGTGAAGCCAAAAAAGAGAAGATGATAAATATATTTATTATAGTTTTCATACTTTAGTACCTTAAACAATACCTAAAAATAAGACCTTTATCTCAGATCTTAAAACAACAGGAGTAAAACTTTTACCGTGTGGTTTAACTAAAATGGCCACCAAGTACTATTGAAAAATTTAACCAGCCAGCCTTGTTCATTAGCATCGGCAAAGCTACCTGTACCAGCATACTGAATACGCGCATTGGCTACTTTATTTGATAAAATAGTATTATTAGAATTAATATCTTTTGAGCGAATAACACCCGTTAAACGGATATATTCATCCCCATTATTCAACGTTAACCATTTTTCACCGCGAATCATTAAATTACCATTGGGTAAGACCCTTAATACATGCACTGAAATGTTACCGCTTAAGCTATTACCTTGATCGGCTTTTGCATCACCTTTAAAGTTTGAATCTTGGCTGATACCAAACTGTAACGACTCACCATTAATGCTAACGGGAACACCGCCTAAACCAGTTACCGCATCTAAATTAGTTTCATTTTCTTTTTTCAATTCTGTTTTAGCATTTTTCTTCGCTTGAGTTTTCTCACTCAATATAACTGAAATAATATCGCCAACGCGGTGGGCTTTAGAATCTGAATAAATATTATTAACATAATGCGGTTTAAATAATGAACCCGAAGGAACAATACGTTCTTCTTCTTCCTCAGGCATTATTGGCGCAAAATCAGGATCATTAGGTAGTGCTTTACTTAACTCTACTGTATTGCTACAAGCGCTAGTAACAGCAATTAATAAGCTGATTGAAAGTACTTTAATTGTATTTAGCCTATTTTTATTTTTCATCACTGCCTTCCATTTTTTAGATTACGAAAATAATGCTACATTTGTTGGTTGATATAACTCAGCATTTCATCAACCGCTGATATCACTTTCGAATTCATTTCATAAACACGCTGACTTTCAATTAAATTAACAAGTTCTTCCGTGGTATTTACATTAGATGTTTCTAAGGCGCCCTGAACTAACATACCGTAACCTTCTAGGCCGGGAACCCCTTCTTGTGGTGCTCCACTTACCGCAGTTTCGGTATATAAGTTTTGCCCTATCGATTGAAGACCTGTTGGGTTAACAAAGTTAATTAGGTTAATTTGGCCAACGACAGCGGGGTCAGGTTGTCCTTGTAGCGTCACTGAAACTTCACCATCTTGTGAAACAATAATACTCAAGGCATCTTCAGGAATAGTCACTTGTGGCTGAATCATATAACCAGCACCGGGGGTAACCATATTGCCTTCATCATCCATAGTGAACTGACCGTTACGGCTATACGCTGAACTGCCGTCAGGCATCTGTATTTCAAAGAAACCTTCACCTTGAATCATTAAATCAAGCGCGTTATCTGAGGTAATCATGTCACCTTGGGTATGAATTTTTTGTGTAGCAACTACTTTGGTACCTGCACCCAACATTAAACCAGAAGGTGCTTCAGTATCTTGCGCGGTACGACCACCAGGTTGATTAATATTTTGATAAAGTAAATCTTCAAATACTGCTCGGCTTTTCTTAAAACCAATAGTACTGGCGTTTGCCAGGTTGTTAGAGATTACCGCAATATCTTTGGTTTGCGCATCTAAGCCTGTTTTACTGATCCATAATGCTGCGTTCATACATCACCTCTGATTGAGTAGTTTCGTTTAGCTAAATTAATATTATTTAAGCTAAACATGACTGATTGATTGCTCTGTTTAGAAAGCACGTAATAATGAAGAAGCACTTGAATCAATTTCTTCTGCTGTCTTCATCATTTTTAGTTGCATTTCAAACTGACGCTGTAAAGCAATCATGTCTGTCATTTCATTAATAGGGTTAACATTACTCGACTCGAGCGCGCCACCAAGAACATTGACATTAACATCGGCAATTAATTGCCCGCCATTTTTGGCACGAAATAGTCCATCATTTCCTTTATCAATAAGACGTGTGTCTGGGTTAACCAGTTTGATACGACCGACTTCTTCTTGAACACTACTAGGAGCACCTTCAGGTTGAACCATGATAGTGCCATCGCGGGAAATTTGAATATTGTTAACTGGTAATGGCAGCGTAATAGGTCCATTTTCGCCAATAACTAATTCGCCATCATTTGTTTCTAAAGCACCCGTTTCTGTTAGGCGGAAGTGACCGCCGCGGGTATAAGCTTCTTGACCATCTTCTGCTTGAACTGCAAAAAAACCGTCTCCTTCGATAGCCATATCTAAAGAACGGCCAGTATGAAGAATCTGTCTCTTATACACATCTGACGCTGCCGACGAA
>CAJXRC010000175.1 GCA_913058405.1 uncultured Colwellia sp.
CGAGATCTAGTACGGTCTCGTGGGCTCGGAGATGTGTATAAGAGACAGAGCCTATTCAAGAAGCGAGCTTTCAGCCGCAACTGAGAATGATAGTGAACAAACATTAGTTATCGTTGAAAGCCCTGTAACACATAATATTTCAGCAACTCATCAAAATAGCGTTGAAAACTTTGGTCGCTACCAAGTAGAAGGGGTGTTAGGCAAAGGCGCTATGGGTATCGTTTATCAAGGCGTAGATCCTAAGATCAACCGTCATGTTGCCATAAAAACACTGCAATTGAGCGATGATATTGATTCATCAGAGTTTGGTGAGGCTAAAGCTCGTTTCTTCAGAGAAGCACAAACAGCTGGTGGCCTAAGCCATGCCAACATAGTCACTATTTATGATGTCGGCGAAGAGAACCATTTAGGCTATATCGCCATGGACTTGCTGACAGGTGCCCCATTATCATTATTTACTCAAGCAGATAAAATACTACCAACACCGTTGGTGTATCAATTATTAATTCAAATTACTGATGCATTAGAATATGCGCATCAACAAAATGTTGTTCATCGTGATATCAAACCAGCTAATATTATTTATGATGATGATCTATTTAAAGTGACGGTAACTGATTTTGGTATAGCCTACGTTAGTGACAATAGTCATACCCGAACAGGTATCATCATGGGTAGCCCTTATTATATGTCTCCAGAACAAATACTAGGCTTAAAAGTAGATGGGCGTAGTGACATTTTCAGCTTAGGGGTAACATTTTATCAATTGCTGTGTGGGTATTTACCATTTGAAGGTGAGTCCATTGCAACAGTGGCCTATCAAATAACGAAAGCGAAGGCTATTGCCGTAAATCAACGCAATACGAATTTGCCCACAAGCGCGATGCGCATTTGTAGTAAAGCGATGCATAAAGATATTGATAAGCGCTTCCAATCTATGTCAGAGTTCAAGTTGGCATTAACCAATGCACTTAAACGAGATTTTAAAATCTCGGCTAATTAACACGTAATGCAAACTATATAGCCGTAATTAATCAAGATCTATGCTCCAAAGTGCTTGAGCTATTTCAATTCAAGTCACTGTAATGAGATAATGGGTGTAAACTAACCGGTTGTACCTGCTTAATTAAGTAATCCATTTTACACGCAGAGAAATAGCCAATGAGAAAGAGTTTATTTTAATAACTAGAAATGATCACATAGTTAGTGTGATTGGTATTAAATAGCGATGCTGCATAGATGCTGCATAATAAGATAAAGGTAGAAACAGTTAACCCCTATGAATTACCACATAAAATCCCTTTGTCATCAGGGTTCAATTCGAGACAATAACGAAGATGCAATCAGTTATGCGGTTCATAAGGAGCTAGATGTTGTTTGGATGCTCATTGCTGACGGCATGGGTGGACACAATGCCGGTGAAGTTGCTAGCGCCATGCTCGTTGACCAGATTAAAGACGCCTGGGGTAAAGTATCCATAACTAAGCAAGCTAGCTGGCTGACATGGATTACAGAGCAACTTAACACCGCTAATTTAAGCATTCTTGAGCAAGCAAAAAACACAGTAGGCCAGCAAGGAATGGGGACTACAGGCGTATTAATGGTAATAGAAAATAATAAGTGCCATATTGGATGGGTTGGTGACTCTCGAGCATACACGTTAAAAAATAAAAACTTGGTACAAGAAACAATTGACCACACCATGCTGCAAGAATTGGTCAATAAAGGTGCGATCTCCGCTGAAACAGCAAAGAATGCTAATACTAAAAATCTACTTTCTCAGGCGATTGGTGTTCGAGAAAAAATATCTGTTGATACCGCAACAATTGCGATAGAGAGTGGTGATACTATTATGCTGTCAACCGATGGCTTACATGACTATCTCACTGAACAAGAAATCAATCACTACCTATCTCAATTCTCTACTGAAAGAGATGTCTGTGATGATATGGTCAATCAGGCGTTAGCCCAAAATAGCAGAGATAACCTCACGGTAGGTTTGATTAATTTGAGTGATTGAACGAAGTAAATGACCGTTGGTCGAAAGAGTTTTATAGAAGTGGCGAACAAGGAGGCTAAGTCAAATAGTAATTTACCCCATGAAAAGTCAATCATATAGATTACTCACATAGGCTTATTCCGACTTTATTGATTTAAATCCCCTTAAGTAAACTAAGGCTAAATGAAATGAAAATTGCTTTGTTGATACTCTTTCTAGTTTAATTGATTACTGGCTGGAACTTCATATAATTCAGTGATGGTTTGGTTAAAATGAGACTGCCTACGCGAGGTCATTTTATGATGTTGGCGATTTAATTGTTTTCTTCGTTGGTTACTTTTTAGTGGTCTTTTCATATTAATTATTTCCAATTGGCTTTTAAATAGTCTGTTCACTATAGCCTGCCACTATGACATTTTTATGACATAGTGATAATAGGTTCAAGAAACAAACTGCGCTCAATTAATACCATCAGCTTTACATGACTTAATTATTGAGCTGTTTCAGTCGCGATTTCTTCCTCTTTTATAATACTTTCAGTTTGATCACCATCTAAAGTTGATTCACTTACTGTTTCATTTAATAATAATAAAGCTTCTGACTCTTCTTGCGCCAGCTGTAAGGCAATCGCTTGTTCTTTAGCTTTCTCATCTAGCCAACTGAGAGTGTCGTAATATCGACGAATATTATCAACATACTGAACAGGCTCCTCACCACGTGCATAACCGTGTTTAGTGCCTTTATAATATTTTTTCTGTTGTAATAATGGTAAACGACTTTTAACTTCTACCCAGCGATCAGGATCACCACCTTGGCGCTGTGTAATAATCCGTGCATCATTTAAATGGCCAAAACCAATATTATAAGAAGCTAACGCAAACCAGATACGATCGGGCATCGGAATTCTATCAGGCATCATAGCGATCATACGCTTAAAGTACTTTGCACCACCTCGAATACTTTGCTCAGTGTCTAATCGACTTTTTATCCCCATTTGTTTCGCTGTTGCTAACGTCAACATCATCATACCGCGAACCCCGGTGTATGAACGCGCAGTTGGATTCCAATGTGACTCTTGGTAACTAATCGCCGCTAACAAACGCCAATCAAGCTCTTGCGCATACTTTTCAAATAATGGCTGATACTTAGGTAAAGTCCCTGCAACAGCTTTAATAAAGGTTCGCGTTTCAACATAATTAAACTGCTCAATATGACCATAGTATTTATCATCCAATGCCAGTAGAGTGCCATCGTGATGAACAGTACCAAAAAACTCCACCAAGCTTGCTAGAATATCATCATGACTATTGTTACTTACCATCCATGCTAATGGCTCAGGCTCATTAATACTAAAGCCAATGCTTATTTCAGGGTAATAACGACGGTTAATCGCCAAGCTATTACTATCAATAATGGTATAGTCTATTTCACCGCTTAAGACCTTTCTCAGTAATTCTTCACTGTCAAATTCAGTTGATTCTTGCCAAACCAATTCGTTATTTGTTTGTTTTAATTTTTCAAGGTTTTCGACGTAACTTGATCCTGAGGTCACCATCAATGTCCCCGTTAAATCAGCCACTTTCCTTGGTCTAACATTACCTTGCTTAAACACAAGTTTCTGACTAATAGTTTCATAACTAGGAGAAAACCTAAAACGTTGTAAACGTTTATCAGTAACTGATAATCCCGCAGCAAGTAAGTCAACTTCGCCTGTATTTAATTTAATGAAAAGCTCATCAAGACTATAGGTCGGAACAATACGTAATTCAACATTGAGTGAGTCGGCATACTTTTTTGCTAACTCATATTCAAAACCGGCGAAGCCAGTTGCGGTGGTGTAATAGTTTGTCGGGCCAAAAATAGTGCCTACATTGACATAACCTCTCGCCAAAATTCGAGATAAACTTGCTGACTCATTGTCTTTATCACAAGCACTTAATAATACTGTGGTGAAAATAACCAAAAACAACGAGGTAAATTTAGACACTAACTTACTAGTGAGCTTAGATTTTATTGAAAAAGATAAATATTTAGTCATGCCCTTGATTGTGTCGTGTATTGTTCTATTAGCCAAGTACTTTTTACCTGACACTAGTGTTAAGTTATTACTTGACTTTTTCCATTAACAAAAGACTAATTTTCAACTATAATACGCGCGAAATTTTCGGTTAGCATTTACTATGCAAATTTAGCATATAAAGGCCAATCAAAACCTTACATAAAACTTGGTGAATACCCTATGACGATGTTGATTAAAAACCTTCGTGGCGCTCCAGCACTTTCTGACTTTAGAGTTAAAAAACTATTAGCTCAATGTGAACAATTACAACTGCCAGTAAATGATATTTATGCTGAATTTGCCCATTTCGCTCAACTTAATGAAGAATTAAGCGCAAGCGAAGAGAATGTTTTACAGCAATTACTTACTTACGGTCCAACAATTGAAGAACATCAGCCTGCTGGTTTGTTCTTATTAGTGACTCCTCGTCCGGGCACTATTTCTCCTTGGTCATCAAAATCTACCGATATAGCGCATAACTGTGGTTTAGCAAAAGTTGCTCGTTTAGAGCGTGGTATTGCTTATTACGTAACATTGCAAAGCGGTGTAGAGTTGAACTCAAGCCAAGAAGCGCAGTTGAACGCTTTATTGCATGACCGCATGATGGAAAGTATTTTTAATGACTTTGCACAAGCGAGTCAGTTATTCGCAAGCAGCGAACCAGGTGAATTAACAGCTATTGATATCGAAAGTGGCGGTAAAAAAGCCTTAGTCGATGCTAACATCGAATTAGGCTTAGCCTTAGCAGAAGATGAAGTGAATTACTTATTCGAAAACTTCACTAAATTAGGCCGTAACCCTCACGATATTGAACTTTACATGTTTGCTCAAGCAAACTCTGAGCATTGTCGTCACAAAATATTTAACGCTGCTTGGACTATTGACGGTATTGAACAAGAAAAATCTTTGTTTAAAATGATCCGTAATACCCATGAAGTTAATCCTGATTATGTACTAAGCGCTTATAAAGATAACGCTGCAGTAATGGTTGGTAATAAAGGTGGTCGCTTCTTCCCTAACCCACAAACGAATGTTTATGGTTATAACCATGAAGATATTCAAATTCTAATGAAGGTTGAAACACATAACCACCCTACGGCTATTTCTCCATACCCTGGTGCTGCAACAGGTAGTGGTGGTGAAATTCGTGATGAAGGCGCTACCGGTATTGGTTCAAAACCTAAAGCGGGTTTAGTTGGCTTCTCAGTATCTAACTTACGTATTCCTGAGTTTGTACAACCTTGGGAAACAGATTTTGGCAAGCCAAGTCGTATCGTAACGGCTTTTGACATCATGATGGAAGGTCCATTAGGTGGCGCTGCATTTAATAATGAGTTTGGTCGTCCTGCTATTTTAGGTTACTTCCGTACCTATGAAGAAGAAGTTAACTCATTTAACGGTAAAGAAGTACGTGGTTACCACAAGCCAATTATGCTTGCAGGTGGTTTAGGTAACATTCGTGATGAGCATGTTCAAAAACGTGAAATCATCGTTGGCGCTAATCTTATCGCTTTAGGTGGTCCAGCAATGAACATTGGTTTAGGTGGCGGTGCTGCTTCATCAATGGCTTCTGGTCAATCAGCTGAAAGCTTAGACTTTGCTTCTGTTCAACGTGAAAATCCAGAAATGGAGCGTCGTTGTCAGGAAGTTATCGATAAGTGTTGGCAGCTAGGCGAAGAAAACCCAATTGCTTTCATCCATGATGTTGGTGCTGGTGGTTTATCAAATGCTTTCCCTGAATTAGTTGCTGATGGCGGCCGTGGCGGTGTATTTGAACTGCGTAAAGTACCAAATGACGAACGCAGCATGGCGCCTCATGAAATCTGGTGTAACGAATCTCAAGAACGCTATGTTATTGCGGTATCAGATAAAAACTTAGCGGTTTTTGAACAAATATGTGCCCGTGAACGTGCACCATATGCTGTTGTTGGTCGTGCCACTGAAGAGTTACACTTAACCGTTACTGATGAACATTTCGCTAACGATGAAAAACTCAATACCCCTATTGATTTACCGCTTGACGTATTGTTAGGTAAAACACCTAAAATTTATAAAGATGTTAAAACAGCAACCGCTGAAGGTGACTCTTTAGATTTAAGCACAGTGACATTAACGGATGCAGCTGACAGAATTTTAAGTCTCCCGACTGTTGCTGAAAAAACCTTCTTAATCACCATTGGTGATCGAAGCGTAACCGGTATGGTTAATCGCGATCAAATGGTTGGTCCTTGGCAGGTTCCTGTTGCCGATTGTGGTGTTACTGCATCTGCACTAGATTCTTACCACGGCGAAGCCATGTCATTAGGTGAACGTACACCTGTTGCTTTATTAAACTTTGGCGCTTCTGCTCGTTTAGCAGTAGCAGAATCACTAACAAACATTGCTGGTACTGATATCGGCGACTTAAACCGTATTAAGCTTTCCGCTAACTGGATGTCTCCAGCAGGTCACCCTGGTGAAGACGCAGGTCTTTATGAAGCAGTTAAAGCTATCGGTGAAGAGCTGTGTCCAGCCCTTGGTTTAACTATTCCTGTTGGCAAAGACTCAATGTCAATGAAAACCAAGTGGGACGAGAACGGTACAGAAAAATCTGTTACTTCTCCAATGTCTTTAATCATCACTGCTTTTGGTGCTGTTGAAGATATCCGTAAGACAGTTACTCCTGAGCTTCGCACTGATAAAGGTGAAACACGTTTAGTTGCTATTGATTTATCACAAGGCAAAAAACGTTTAGGTGGTTCATGTTTAGCGCAAGTTTATAAGCAGCTTGGTAATGAAACTCCTGATGTTGATGATGCACAAACCTTAAAAGGTTTCTTCAACGCAATGCAAACGCTTGTACGTGCTGAGAAAGTCATTGCTTATCATGATATTTCAGATGGTGGTTTATTCACTACCGTTACTGAAATGGCATTTGCTGGTCATACTGGTGTTGATATTGATATCAGCAAGCTTGTTACTAAAAATGAAGCAACTGGCGCAAGTGATGACTTAGCGACATTATTTAATGAAGAGCTTGGCGGCGTTATTCAAATTCGTGAAAGCGATGTAGATGCTATTCACGCTGTCTTTGCTGAACATGGTGTTTTAGATTGTTGTACTGACATTGGTCGTTTAAACAATGAAGACACCATTCGCTTTAGCCGTAACGGTGAAGTAGTACTAGAAAACTCTCGTACTTACTACCGTACTGTATGGGCACAAACGACTTACAGAATGCAATCACTTCGTGATAACCCAGAATGTGCACAACAAGAGCATGATGTTAAGTTTGATACTGAAGATCCTGGTTTAAACACTGAGCTTACTTTTGATATCAACGAAGATATTGTTAGCGATTTAATTGTTAAAGATGCGCAAAACTCAAGTAATGGTATTGCTAACCCACGTGTTGCTATTTTACGTGAGCAAGGTGTGAACTCTCATGTTGAGATGGCAGCGGCCTTTGATAGAGCAGGTTTTGTTGCAATTGATGTTCACATGTCAGACATTTTATCTGGTCGTACTAATTTAGCTGACTTTAACGGCTTAGTTGCTTGTGGTGGTTTCTCTTACGGTGATGTATTAGGTGCTGGTGAAGGTTGGGCAAAATCAATCTTATTCAACGCCAACGCACGTGAAATGTTTAAAACCTTCTTTGAACGTGAAACTACGTTCACGCTAGGTGTGTGTAACGGTTGTCAAATGCTGTCTAACTTAAAAGACATCATTCCAGGATCAGAACATTGGCCTCACTTTGTACAAAACAAATCAGAGCGTTTTGAAGCACGCTTCTCATTAGTTGAAATTCAAGAGAGTCCTTCAGTTTTGTTTAAAGGCATGGAAGGTTCACGTATGCCTATCGCGGTGTCACATGGTGAAGGTCATGCAGAATTTAGCTCAGATGAAGCAATTGATGCTGCTAACAACTCAGGTACGGTATCAATGCGTTACGTAAATAACTACGGTGACGTTACTGAGACTTACCCAGCGAACCCTAACGGTTCAGTTGATGGTATTACTTCATTAACAACGACTGACGGTCGTGTAACTATTATGATGCCACATCCTGAACGTGTATTTAGAACAGTTGCTAACTCATGGCATCCTGATAGCTGGGGTGAGGATTCACCTTGGGTGCGTATGTTCCGTAACGCGCGTGCCTTTATTGGTTAATTTTATTGTTAGTTTTCCAAGGTTATTCATCAGAAATACTCATTGACTAACGTCAACTCCGTATTTCTTCTTTGAACCTTGAACAGCTAGCTGCAAAATGAACAATAAACTTAAACCGACAACTCCTTTATTTGATTTGTCGGTTTTTTATTGCCTTTTTTTCAATGTTAAAATATTGTTACAATAAGGCGATTTAATAACGAATACCTAACTAACAAGAATAATAAAGGCCATCTTACGTATGCAACAACACGACTGCTCTCCCCTTTCAGATTTCATTGAATACCCAGAGGCTGAAATGCTTAGCCGTTCACAAAATTTCTATGATCTAGTGAAACGCCGTCACTCTATTCGCAGTTTCAGTGACAGAGCGGTTGATAAACAAGTCATTGAGAACTGCTTAAAGGCAGCGGGAACCGCTCCAAGTGGTGCTAATCATCAACCATGGCATTTTGTTGCTGTGAACTCTGCCGATATAAAAAAACAAATTAGAGAGCAGGCAGAGTTTCACGAACGTGGTTTTTATGAAGGTCGTGCAGGGGAAGAATGGTTAGCAGCTTTAAAAGACCTAGGTACTGATGCTAACAAACCTTATTTAGAACATGCGCCTTGGTTAATTGCTATTTTTAGTCAGAAAAAAGGAGGCATAGCTAAGGTAGGAAGTAAGGTGGAAAATGAGGAAGATAAAAAGACTAATTATTATGTGCATGAATCTGTGGGGATCGCCACAGGAATATTGATTACCGCACTGCATAATGCAGGTTTAGCGACGTTAACGCATACACCTAAGCCGATGTCTTTTTTAAATAAGGTTTGCCAACGTGGTGATAATGAACGGGCTTATATGTTACTCATTGCTGGCTACCCTGCCAATGATGCTACCGTACCTGCTCATGCACAGGTGAAAAAAAGTTTGACTGATATAGCCACTTTTTTATAAGGGCAGCCCTAGTTAAGTAAAATCTAATGATATATCTGTACAACCTTTTGCGCAACGGATACCAGTAGGTTCTCCTTGCTCTGGCGTATAAAGGGTTAATGGTTGTTTGCAAGTGCTACACGGAACGGCTCTTCCTGACATAACCTGTTTAAGTAACTTCTTTTGCTCGAAAAATGACTCTTTACTGGCCTTTTGCAGCGCTGCGAACTGTTTAAGATCTATGCTCATAGTGTTCCAAATTTTTTAATAATGAAAGCAAGAATAGGTTGCGTCAACATGAGAAAATGAATTAACGTAACCGCTTTTTAAAGTAAGTAATTTAGCGTTGTTAACACTATCCTACAAAGTAAACTCCAGCAAATTGACCTTTTAAAGGTGCTGAACTTGATTCTAACAACTCTTGATAACTGGTAATGTTTTCATAAGTTACCTGCATTTGTGGGTAAGCGGTAATTTCCCAAGGTAAACCTGGATGTGCTTCTGATGGCGTAAAAGACAGCTTTTGATTATTTTCTAATAATAACTGACCAAACTTAAGCGCTAGTTCCTGTTCAGGAAATAATACTGAGAATTCAATTTCACGCTCACTTATTAAATCTTCGCCATTTTCTTGCATCTGCCAAAGGGTATTGCCAATTTCATCTTCAGGAAAAATCGCTAAATCACGTGTCATAGTTACTCTCATTTATTTATATAGGGTATTAGCTGTCTCTTATACACATCTCCGAGCCCACGAGACCGTACTAGATCTCGT
>CAJXRC010000176.1 GCA_913058405.1 uncultured Colwellia sp.
TCTACACTATCCTCTTCGTCGGCAGCGTCAGATGTGTATAAGAGACAGGCTAATCACTTTCATCCAACAAACCATAGTCAACCATTTACCAGATCTAACATTAGTAGATTTTAATTTGTTAAATACGCCTCTTACGCCTGATGCAACCAAAGGGCTTCTTATTCAATCTCGCCACGTTCAACTCATTTTTTAGTGATCTTAATCGAGTTTATCCAATTGAAAATCACTTTTAAAACGGAGTCTGAATTGTGAATATTAAACGTATCGTTAAAAATAAAATACGACGCTGCTACTTAGTGTATGCCACCGTCAGCATGACTTTATTATCTTTGCCATGGATTTACACCTACGTTACCGCTCAGCAACGATCGTCATCTCACCAGTTTGTACAAACAACAGGCCACCAATCTCTAATTATTCGGGATATTACGCTGAACCTGTACCGCTTTGAACATGAATCAGATTTAGAAAAGAAGGTTGCTATTAAGCGCCAGACGATTGCTTTAATGGGCCAGTTCAATGATAACCATGTGTATTTAAGTCACGCTGAACTCCCAAGAACGCTTTATCAAGGGACGTCAAAGTCGTTACATGATTTGTTTTTAGGCGATTCAGAAAACATTGATAGCCTGTCAAAGGCATTTTTTACACATACTCAACAAGTTATTACTTCTGGGTTAAATCAGTATCGCGACGAGCTAGATATATTCCCAGAGTCTTACAGCTTACTTGTTCAATATTTATCGAAAGCACAAGAACAGTTCTTACTCAACGAAGAGCGAGTCAACCAGCATATGATTAATGTAAGTATTTTAGCTACGTTAATCAGCTTATTCGTTTTTGCGATCACAATAGTTGCGCTGATTTACCCTATTGAGCACCTGCTGTTTAGACTTATTGACAAGTTTTCTAGCAATACCAAGCGTACATATCGCCTTAGCAGAGACGCGGGCTTGGATCGGGAAATTAAATCGCAGTTCTTATCTAATATGAGTCACGAGCTTCGCTCCCCTATAAGCGGAATGTTTGGCATGTTGGAACTGGCGCAGCAAGAGCCTGACACTGAAAAGCAAAATACCTATTTATTAAAAGCCCAAAAAGCTGGCCATCAACTCTTGCTGCTAGTTGACGAATTGCTTGATATTTCAAGGATAGAAGCAAAAGTCCTTACCTTCGAAAAGGTCGATTTTGAACTTATAAAAGTGCTCGACACTGTTATTGCCCCCATAACAGCAAGTGCAGAAAAGAAAGGGCTTACGTTTTCATATGATGCTTCAAGCTCACTTCCTAAGTTTGTCACCGGCGACCCAATGCGGTTAGCGCAAGCGCTGCGAAACATTGCTAATAACGCCATTAAGTTTACCGATAATGGAGGAGTGTCGGTCAATGTAAAGTTAAGTCTTGTAGAAGAACAGTATTTGTTGGACATTTTAATAAACGATAGCGGCATTGGTATTGCGCCGGCAAATCATGAGCGGGTATTTAATAAATTTGTACAAGTTTCAAAAGGCGTAAATGGTTCAATTAATGGCACGGGCTTAGGACTCACGATTGCCAAAGAATTCGCCCAAGGTATGGGTGGTAGCCTTACCCTAAACAGTGCCGAGGGCAAAGGGAGCACATTCAAATTATCGATTCCTTTAGGCGCTAGTCAACACAACAGCGCAACGAGTAAAAATAATGAACGAGTTTCTTCTGCAAAATTTGCCGTGATTGATGATCTGGAGACCAGCCGTTTGTACATTTCACAAATATTGCAAGAAGATGGTTTTACCGTCGATGTATTTGATTCTGCGACAAAATTTCTATTAAAAAAAGACGAAATACTTGATTACGCTGGGTTGATTATTGACATTCATATGCCGGGTTTTAACGGATACGAGTTAGCAGAAACGATCCACGCTATGTTTGATACCAGCGCCCCGCCCTTTATTTTCATTTCGGCATCTCCTGAATCAATTAATCATACACAGCTGAAATTCGTTGATATGTGGCAAGGTTTTGCAAAGCCGATGGATAAAAATCGTTTTATAGACTCAATTCGGGTTTTATCGAAAAAGAACACTTTAAATTCCGAAGCATTCGAACCTGCAAAGGTATTATTAGTAGAAGATGAACCCATCAATGCAGAAGTTGTGAAAACCATGCTCGAGCGACATGGTCATTCTGTTGCTGTTGCTAACACCGGCGCAGCGGCCATACGCTTAGCGACCACAGAGAACTTCAACTTAATCCTTATGGATATAAATTTACCAGACATGAGCGGAATTGAAACAACGCGAAGTATCAAGGCCCAAGGTGTCGAAACTGAAATTGTCGCACTTACCGGAAACGCTTACGAAGAGGATAAACTTAAAACAAGAGAAGCCGGCATGACCTATCATCTTGTGAAGCCTGTAATGTTTCACGAACTTAATAACGTGATTAAGCTCGCTTTACGTGTACAAACATCTTAATTAAAAGGTTCTAACGCTTAAATATTCTTTCAGCAAACGCGTTATAGCCAATTGGTGAGCTTAACCCCAATCCCTAAGCGCTGGGTATGTTGGTTATAGTAAATTAAGCTTTCTCCATAGCCATTAAAGTACTCAATGTAGCCCCTGAGATGGCGGGTGATGGGGAAAGTCCAGCCTACCTGAACCGCCCCCTTGTTATCGCTTCTTAGATTATTTCTAAATAACACTTCCAGCGTATTATTATCTGAAATATTCCACAACCCGGCTATTTCGCCATACCCCATATAACGTTCAATATAGGGGTTGTCATCGCCGTCTGGATCATCCGGCGTGAGTTTATCTTCTTCTGGGATACGCCACCACGTGCGTACGCCCCAGGTCACGTTTGCACTTTGCGCAAACACAAGCCCACCAATAATACGATTCCAGCTTCTGGATAAGTCTCCAGTTTGGCCATTTGATTGATGGTTTAGCGAAAGATAGGTTTGTTCAACCGGTAACCCAAGCAGCGACCAAGGTTGACTGTAATTAAATATAATCTCAGGTTCATAATTTGTTTCACGAAAAGGCGCTGAGATTTCCCCATTATAAGCTTGCCAATAACTTTCCACGGTAAACGCTACCTGCACGTCTAACCCGTCCCACATTAAGTCCTCTACTGCCAAATACTTTAGTGAAATTTGAAACTTGGCTTCTGTATCTTGGTATTTTTCTGCTTTCGGATCGCCGCCGTAAGGTCGTTTACTTATATTGGCAAAGGTAACAGGAAGAAGATAATTGGGTTTGTGAGGCAGCAGTGCGAATGGGTTTAGCGAAGCTCTGTGTTCTAATCTGTTACGTTTACGCAATCGGTTATCGTTATCCTTTGCACATACTGAGCGCAGTTCTCCTAAGGTGATCTCGTCGCTAGAAAGTTCCATTTGCTTTAGTAAACACTGTTCCATGGTTTTTTCGCCAGTACCCAGCTGCTGAGCACTACTTACACCAGAAGTTAAAACAAGGACGCATGAAAATGAATAGGGTATGAGAGTTTGCACATTGAATACCTGTGTGTGGTTATCGACTAAATCTTTTCAACGGGCAATATAATTATTCGTTGTATGATCAGGCTTTTTTATCGGTTTATTATGGCATAAAAAAGGCACTCTTTTGAGTGCCTTAGCTTAAAAAACTGCCTAGTGATTTATCACAAAGTGTCTATGCGATTAAAGGCGTTATTATTACTTTGAAACAGCTACTTTGAAACAGCAATTTTCACTGTAGCAGTAACATACGCTTCTATACGGCGGTTCTTCTGATGTGCTTCACGAGTATTTGCTTTATCTAATAACTTCGTTTCACCGTAACCCACCGCTTCTAGACGAGTGCTGTCAATGTTGTATTGCTCTACTAAGTACTGACGTACCGCTTCGGCACGCTCTACAGACAATTTCATATTGTATTGTTCTGTACCAGGCGCTGAAGCATAACCTTCAATTATCGCATCGGTAGATCCGTAACGACGCATAAAATCAACAAACTCTTGTACACTTGCTGAATCGATATTCTTCAACTTACTTGAGTTGTTATCGAACAATATTTTCAACGACATCGTTTTAGACTCTTCGGTGAATATACTACAGCCGTTTGCATCTACCTTGTCGTTCATGGGCGTATTTGCACATTGATCTTTTGCGTCTATGACACCATCTTTGTCACTGTCTGTCGCTTTTAGCGCGCAACCATCAACATCAACTGTTGCGCCAAAAGCAGTGTTAGGACACAAGTCACGTTGGTCAATCACACCGTCGTTGTCAGAGTCTTTGTTAACACGTTGCCCGCCTGTCTTACCAAAACTATATGCAACACCTAGCTTTGCACTGTACTCGGGGTTACCTTGACCAAAGTCGTAATAGCCCGCTATCTCAGTTATGATTTTCCACTTATCGCTTAATTGCCAATGGGCACCTAAACCCAAATCGGCCATACGATAGCTTTCGTCTAAACGTTGATTTTTCAAGCCACCGAAAATGTAATAGTTGCTTTGATTAATAAAATATAAAGCATCTACACCGATACGCTCGCCAGTGATGCTACCGCTGCCTCGCTCTGCTTCTAAATCAAGTTTTGCCACTTCGAAGCGAAACCCCCAATCAGGCGTTAACTTTATTCCAATTTCACCACCCCACCCCATTCCACTATCGTATGCGGTGTTCGGTTCGAATTTTTCCGGGTAAACGGAATAGTATTCACCAAATAGTCCACCCCAGATTTCTTTCTCTGATGAAGTTTGAGCCTGCGAATAGGTGGATAAAAGCGCAATCGATACGCCAAGTGCTAGTGTGTGTTTCTTCATTACCATTCCTCTATTAAAATTTATAATTTTTGTTCGCGCATAGCTTTTCATGATAAGCCGCGTAATTTTTGTAATAGACGCGGTGACATTTGAAATAGTCACAGCGTTTTTAATTTATTTGTTTTTTGACACTAACTTTTTAAAAGGAGTAAGTGCTCCAATAATGATGCCGATTAATAACGTACTTAAAATCAATAACAAACGTGGCATTGCAAAGTCCCAAAATAAAAAGGTGACGTGATCAAGCTGCATATTCTGCAAAACAAAAATAACGAATAGCGCTATCATTGCTATATAAAAATTTCGTTTGAAATGGCCTTTAAATAAATTCATTAAAAACTCCTGTGTTAATCAAACTGACTACTAAAGGTAAAGCAACGGTTTTTACATATCTTTGCTTTAATAACGATTGTTAGACGAAGGTGGGTTGGAAAAAGTCACACGTTTATGCTGAAAAGCGTGTTATGCCCATTCTTTTAATTAAATTTATTGTTGAGGATTACGTTGACTGATAGCCTCTGGGGCTTCTGCGCTGCGCTCTCGTCTATTTGAAAGATCTCACTACTTGAGTACTACCACCATTACCACAGTACAACCATTACTACATAACCGCACCTCAACCAAATAACCCTAGGGTGCATTTTGGGTTCGCTTATTAATTTGGATGTGTTTAACGTGAAAAATTAGAGTGTTATCTCCGATTTCAATCTATCCAGAGCGCGGTAATAACGCATTTTACTAGCACTCAATGTTAAACCGAGTTGTGAGCTTATTTCTTCAAATGAACATTCTAGTACGGCTTTCATGACGACGATTTCCCGGTCGAGGGGCTCTAAATTTGCTAACATTTTTTCAGTTTCACCAAGATCAATGTCTTCTTCGGTCTCAGGCTCTTCTTGGTTAAGCAAATAACTAATGTCATCAACGCGCTTTTTTTCTCTTAACACATCCATGGCTGTGTTTCGCGCAATAGTCACGATCCAAGGAAAGAACTTATCATGGTCTTTTAACTGTTCTAGTTTGTGCCAAGCAGTCATAAAAGTGTCTTGTAGTACGTCATCCACGAGTGACGGGTTGTACAAAACTTTAGCCCCTATGTAGGCAGCTATTTTACCTTGATATCGGCCGTATAACTTAGCAAACGCCAACGAGGCATCGCCGCGACGCTGCAATGTACGTTTGACAAGTTGAATATCGGTTAATGCTTGCAAGTTCGTTATACAACCAAGCGCTTTCTTTCCCTAAACTGTAGACTCAATGAATAGTCAACCCATCTAAAAAACGCTTATTATCAATTACTTTCAAGCTTTCATCTGAAGTGCGTATGATGGTGACCACAGCGGTTATTTCTACGACATCACCTTTTATACCATCCTTAGTTGTCACGCTGTCTCCTACTTTTACGGTGTCTGAAATGTACAATGAATAGATAATATTCTGCGATGCTTCACGGCTACCTAAACCTAAAGAGATAGCGGTGCCAACACCGAGTGTGGCTAGGGCGATAGCGATGATGGTATCGAGTAAGACGGTATCAATATCGAGTTGATTGATCGTCAAAGAAAGCGTCAATATGGCTACGAGTCCGTACGCGGCTTTAGACAATGGACGAGCGAAGTCGAATTCAGCCGCTTTTGCGGCATTATAAATTGCATTTTTAATTAAATTGGCAGCAGCAAGACCAAACAAAAGTATTAGCGTTGCGGCGATAATTTTAGGAATAAAACGCAGGAACTGATCCATGGTTTCACCTAATTGAGACAATCCCAACGAATCGGCCGCAGTAACGATGAAAACTAAAAACGTAATCCAGAAAACCAAGACGGCCAATGTACTCGATACACAAACATTTTTACCAAACTTCGAGAGTTGTTGGTCAATACCTGTCGCTTGGGCCAATTTATCAACGCCTACTTTTTTAAGTATCGAAGAAACTGCAAAACGTAATAATCGAGAGACAAAATACCCTACCAGTAAGATGATAAGCGCGGCGAACAATGAAGGTAAAAAACCTGCGACTTCTTCAAACAGTGCGGTGAGAGATCCTGACACTGCTTCAAACCAAATACTAATATCCTCTTTCATTGTGCCTTAACCTTTTTCTTTAATAATTTTTTGCTGTGACTCATCATCAACGGAGCAAATAGGGTTAACAGCATCGAAAACACCCCATGTACACCGAGTCGAACAAGTTCTTTCGATTTATCTTGCTTGACGACCTTAGCTGCAAGCTCTTTAGGCTCTGGCAGTGTTTGCTTCGCTAACACATCTTTTGCCAGTCTTTGCTCAAGTGCCTGATATTCATCATCGCTCATGTTCATACTCCTCCCGAAAATTATTTCGTCGTCGTGTAGCACTATTCATTCATCAAAAAACTAACCTAATGTTAGTCATAAGTATTGGACGAAGACGCTCGCTAAAAAGTCACATATAGACGGTAAAAATATAAATACGCCAGATATATTGAAATTAAACTTGAACTACTGTGACTTTATACGCTTTGTTATCGTCTTTAATTTGCAAGATTGGACATAATAATGAATCAGTCCTTAGCTTAAATATACAATAATATTAGGAGCTTAGCTCCTAGCACACGAGACATAACATGACTGTAGATATATTAATTTGGTTTGGGATCGCATTTTGTGTAACACAATCTGCTATTTTTTCGGGTTTGAACTTGGCTTTTTTTAGTCTTAGTCGTTTGCAATTAGACGTTGAGGCAAAACAGGGTAACGGCAATGCGTCCGTTATTTTATCAATGCGTGAAGACTCAAATTTTTTACTCGCCACGATATTATGGGGCAATGTATCCATAAACGTTTTACTTACTCTGCTGTCGGATTCTGTGTTAGCGGGTATGTATTCGTTTATGTTTTCTACTATTGTAATTACCTTTCTAGGAGAAATATTCCCGCAAGCATATTTCTCGCGAAACGCGTTGCAAGTAGCCTCTAAACTTACTCCTATTATTCGTTTTTATCAGGTTATCTTGTTCGTTGTGGCAAAACCTACAGCATTAATTTTGGATGGTTGGTTAGGGCGAGAAGGCATCACCTACTTTCGAGAAAGAGAGCTCACTGCCATCATCAATGCACATATCGAGGCGGATGAAGCGGATGTAGAACATGTGCAAGGGGTTGGCGCTTTAAACTTCTTACAGGTCGACAACATTACGGTGAATGAAGAAGGCGAAATAATCGATCCGAATAGCATGTTAGTTATGCCGTGCAAATTAGACTTACCTTTACTGCCGGAGCAAGGGAGTGAAGGCTTTACCGATTTTGTTAACCAAGTTAACGCGTCTGGACATAAATGGGTTTTGTTATTGGACGAAGCGCGGAATCCACTTTTAATGTTAGACGCTGATGGTTTTATTCGCGCTACCTTAGTGGACAATGCACCATGTGATCCTTATGTGTTTTGCCACAGACCGCTTATTATTGAGGATGAAAACTGTACATTGGGCGATGCAATGCAACGTTTAAAGATCACTCAAGACATAGATGCAAACTCAGATGAGGTGCTTCATGCCGATGTGATAGTCGTATGGTCTAGTACATCACCACGACTTATAACTGGAGCGGATATATTGGGCCGTCTTCTAAAAGGCATAGGACGTAAAGCGCCCATAAGCGATAACTCAACGAATTTAACATCAAACACAAACGACGAAGTAACGGACATAAAATAACCACCAAAAAGTAAACGTTAATAAGTAAGTAACAGCGCTGTTTTGATATATAGATGGCGCTGGTTTTTATCAAAGCTAGCGCCAATATGAGTTTAGCTTTGCTTATAGGTTTTGCTTGTAATAAATTGATTAATACTAAAGCATCAAATGGCCCCGTATAAGAATCAAGATACAATCATCAACTATTCTCATTTTCATTATCTATCTATATGAAATAAAAGGTTTTTTTGATTTATCATGGTTTGTATTCTATACTCCTCGCATTCGGTTCATGACAAGGCTTTTTAGGGCCTAATCAGATTATTAAATAGGTGGAATTATGTTGCGCAGCAAAAAGGTTGTCTCAGCGTTAAATGAGGTTTTGACAGGTGAATTAACCTCAATCAACCAGTACTTTTTACATGCTCGTATGTACAAAAATTGGGGCCTAAACGCGCTAGACAAAAAATGCTATAAGAAGTCTATCAAAGATATGAAGCAAGCTGACGCCATTATTGAGCGCGTGCTGTTTTTACAAGGGTTACCTAATCTTCAGATGCTGGGTAAATTATTGATTGGTGAAGACACCGAAGAGATGTTGCAGTGTGATATGACATTTCAGAAACACCAAATTCCAGCGCTCAAAGATGCCATTAGTTTATGTGAGCAAGAACAAGACTATGTCTCTCGTGACTTACTAGAAGACATTCTAGAATACGAAGAAGACCATTTAGATTGGCTAGAAACGCAAGAGTATCAAATTAAACACATGGGCTTACAAAACTATTTACAAGCTCAAGTTATTGAAGGGGAAGACTAATGCAAGGTAAAACAAATATAATATCGGGTTTGAATGCCCTTCTCGCTTATGAATTAGCCGCAATGGATCAATATTTTGTGCACTCACAAATGTATCTTGATTGGGGGTTGAACAAACTTTACGAACGTATTAATCATGAGTTTGATGATGAAAAAGGCCATGCAACCAAATTAATCGAGCGTATTTTGTTTTTGGAAGGCACTCCTAACATGGTGGACCGCGATGGTTTGGTTATCGGTACTGATGTTCCTTCTATGCTTGAAAGTGATTTGCGAGTGGAATATGCGGTAGGTGATAAACTTAAAGAAGTGATTGCTTTAGCAGAAACTGAGCAGGATTATGTTACGCGCGATATGTTGATGGTATTGCTGGATGACACCGAAATGGATCACGCACATTGGTTAGAACAGCAGCTTGGATTAATTAAACGTGTTGGTTTGTCTAACTACCTGCAGTCTCAAATGTAACTTTAAATTAATTATCTATAGTAAATGCCTAGTCAATCCCTATTGCCTAGGCATTTTTTTTGGCGCATTTTTAGGTGTCTTTGATTTATACCATTCCACGTTAATAAGTGATGACTCAGCGAGAGTTTAAAAGGGCTTA
>CAJXRC010000177.1 GCA_913058405.1 uncultured Colwellia sp.
TTTCAGTTTATATCAACAATTATTGATGTTGATATATTGTTTTGTGTATATCTTGATTAGTCTTCAAAATTCAGTTCTTATTGCAAACCAACGCATAGTCTTGTCAGTTATTATAGGAGCGATTTTTACAAGTGGTAGTTTAATTTTTGTTAATATTTTATTTGAATTTATTGTTCCTTCTTGGGACTTAAGGCTGTTGCTCGCAATTTTATTAGGTTTCTCAATACTTATTTTTTATAGAAGTTCAGTCCTTATCGTTTTTTCTCTTCGTTATTTTGATTTTACTTCTATTCTCAGGGGGGGGAAAGATAATTTAATTTTAGCTAGTTATGGCCTATATGATAAATTAATTTCTCTTGGAGACAAAGTATTCGTCGGTTTTTATTTCGGAGTAGAAGCGCTCGCAATTTACACCATAGGTTTTCAGATATCAAATGTTGTGTATTCTGGAGCAAAAGCCTTTACGATATTTGCTGAAAACGCTATTTTCACAAGTGGTGGAGGAGTGGTACGACAATACATTTTAACTATGTGCTTTTCTATAACAGTTTCATTTCTAGTTTTGATATTTTTGAATTTTACATTTGAGTATTTATTTTCTAGTGAATTTTCTGGAGCTATGGATTTTTTGTATCTTCAATTGATTATAGCTATACTGCGTGTTTTCAACAACCTTCAGTTTACTCGTAGTTATGTTAATGGTACCACAAAAAGATATTTGCTATTCTGCTACTCATTCATTTTTATATTTGTAGTTATTTTCTTTAATTTTCAAGATATTACATTGTACCAATTTATTCTATATTTTTTAGCACTACAATTAGCTAACGCAGTTATGAGTTTAAAGTATGCTGCATCGAAATAACTTTTATCATTTCTTTGTATTTTCTGCGTCCTTATTAGTTGCTGTAAACTTACCAGCCTTTTACTCTGTGAGCACTAAAAGGATTGGATTTATTCTATTAATTTTTTCCACTTTTTCTCTTTTTTTTAAAAAATCGAAGATAATTATTAATCGCGATATCCTGTTAATTTCCTTGCTTACTTCTTTGCTTTTGACCGCACTTTTAGGTATCGCAGTGAATCAGTCTAGCCCTGGGTTTGTACTTCATAACTTGGGTTTTACTTTTATAACAACGTTGCTTGTAAAGTTGAATTTGGATAACCTGCAATTTAATCACCCTAGTTCTAAATATACTGCTTTCAAGTTTGCTGTGGCTGTTTTTAGCATGATTTCAATGTTTCTATTTTTGGATGTTATATCTTATTCTGTTTCGGGAATGATTGCATTAAGAGTAAACATGCTAATGTCAGGCATACCTCTTAATTCTACAATAAACCAAGTTACAGTATTATTTGTAGCTTTGAGCGCTTGTGTTTTTTTAACAAAAACGAAAGTTGAAATGTTTTTTTTCTCGTCACTTTTAGTGTTCTATTTTATTGTGATATGTTTCTCTTTATCTAGACAGAATATATTATTTATTCTTATGTTCTTAGTTTTTCTATTCATATACACTTCTAGAAAACGATATGTTTTTATTGCGGCTTCGGGAGTAACTATTTGTGGTGTTTTATTGATAAGTTTATTTGATAAGCTTCGGACAATGGCACCTGCTTTATCACCTATTCTTTCTCGGCTAGATCGAACTTCTCAGCAACTCGATAGTGGTAGCTATAGTAGAAGTAACCAGTTTTTTGACTCCTTAAATTGGGGGATAGAAAACCCTATATTTGGACTAGGAATTGGCGGATTTAGAGAAACTTCAAAATTGCATGGATACCCCATACATAATCAAGTTCCCGAAGCAGCAATAAATCAACTGCTTTCAGAGCATGGGGTCCTTTTTACATTAGTATTTACGTTTATTTATTGTGTAATTATAGTTAACTTTAAACGGATTAAAGTTGCAACGAAACTTAATTCTCTCAAGAAGTTAGCAGTCTCCTTTCTATTTACTTTCCCTGTACTATTTCTATTTAATGAAATTCATTATCAAGCATCACTTTGGGTTATGTATCTCATATTTTCAAATTTTTTACGAAATTCACCCCTGCCGGAGCCAAGTAATGCCATTTTTGTTCAAAGAAAAATCTCAATTTAATAAAGGCGTACTAATTTTTAAACATTCAGAATATGGTGTTTATAAAAATATGCCAGAGAAAATTAGACGTCTCGTGAAAGATAATTATTTTGTTGGCGTTTATTTCGGATTTGTAATGAGGTTAAGCGAAAGCTGGGGAAAAAATGATGTTGACTTCGCTGTGGCAACTGACAATGTTGCATTGGGCTTAAGTTCAGACATCCCAAGAATTTCACTTAATGGTTTTAATTTTGTTGATTCACCAAATGAAGAATTCAAAGAAACTGATATAAAGAAAATATACGATTTTATATTTATAGGTAACTCACAAACAAGAAAAAATCTTCATAGATTAACTGAAGGTCTTAAGAAGGCTGATAAAATTGGCCTTCACCCTTCTGTATTAATTGTTAGTAGAGTTGGTAGCGCGTTGGAAGAGAAACTTAATTCATATCGGATCAATCGTCACATTCAATCACTTTCCGATATTGCTAGATCTAAGATAAGATACATCGTTTTCGATTCTAGGCAAGATCAGGTGCCTAAAGATGCTATTTACTTATTGATGAGGCAATCTAAAGCTCTTATATGCCCATCCAGAAGTGAAGGTGCGGCTAGAGTTGTTGCAGAAGCTTGTTTGCGAAGACTAAATGTTATTTCATTTTCAGAAATGAAAGGAGGTACTAATAATTTTCTTGATTCTCAATATGATATAAAATTTGATGATCTGAACCAATTGCATCTGACTATGAAGAACTTTATGGAGCATTATGATTTCTATAAGCAGAAACCGCTACTTAACTCAAATATATATTTGGAATCCGAGTCTAAGCTGTTGTTCATAAGAAGAATTTCAGAGATTACTGGTATTGCATATAATGATTGCTTCAACACTGCGAAAGATCTCAATATGAGAAATGCATTATCTTGTCATACTAATATTCTACCGTCTAAATTCACTTCTAAACAGACAGATGAAACACATACTTCGGTAAAAATGGTAATGTATTTAGAGAATTTGTTGAACACAAGATTTGATGTTATCAACTATGCAAAAGCTCACCTTTCTGATGTATTTCAATTTATATTGGGAAAGATTCGGAAATCAATTAATCTTATTAAGTTATTTTTATAGGCCTATCTTTTAGATATTGGGGAACTTTTTATTTTGTCAAATAAGGTATCAATAATCACTGCAACTTATAATAGTGAAGATTTCATCTTGGCTACTTATAATTCATTAACACTACAATCTCACGGAAATTGGGAATGGTTAATTTGTGATGACTGCTCAACAGATCATACTTGGTCTATATTATCTAAAATATCAGATGCTGATCCACGCGTGCTAATCTCCAAAAACTTAGTAAATTCAGGCGCTGCAATTTCTCGAAATAATTCCATATCAAAAGCGAGTGGAGAGTTCATTGCTTTTTTAGACAGCGATGACATTTGGTGTTCCAAAAAGCTTGAACGGCAGCTTGCGTTCATGTGTGAGACAATTGACTTTTCATTCACTGCTTATCGTCTCATAGACGAACATGGTGCTCCCTTAAATAAATTTGTTGATTTAAACCAACGAGGCGCATTTTCTTATGAGGACATGCTGAGAAAAAAAGCCACCTTAGGCTGTTCTACTGTAATGCTCCGTCGGAAGGCATTCCCAAAAGTTACGATGCCGCTGCTGCGGACAGGCCAAGATTATGCTACGTGGCTTAAGTTATTGAGATTAGGTAATACAGCATATGTACTCCCCGAAGTGCTAACAAGTTATCGCATTCTTCCTAATTCTATTTCTAGAAATAAGTTTAAAAAAGCTCGGCGTCAATGGCAGATATATAGGACGGTAGAGGCATTGCCGTTACTAAAATCCTTAGAGTGCTTTATGTTTTATGCATGGAGAGCTATTTTTCGACGTTAGATTTCATAGGTATGAAACTAGTGTAATATATTTCCACCCTTCGTAGTGATTCCTTCACAAATTGCATGCTACAATAGTCGAAGTTTATTTTTGGAGATATACAATGGATTTTATATCTGGGGATTACAACTCAGTGTTTGTGTGGGCGTTCGCTGTAGCATGTCTATCTATTGTTGGGTTACGGCCTTTAGCCGCCAATATCGGTTTGGTGGATAGGCCTTGTGAACGTAAACGCCATTTAGGTGAAATACCGTTAATTGGCGGCATTGCTATTTATTTCACTGTGTTGATTGTGTCACAGGTATTTCTGCCTGAATCGCAGTTAGTTAACCTGTATATGATCTCTTGCTCGTTCATGGTGTTGATTGGTGCACTGGATGACTTTTATGATGTAAGCGCGAAAGTGCGTTTAGTAGCACAGTTGTTAATAGCCTCAATATTGGTATTAGGGGCGGGACATGCGCTTTATGATATGGGCGACTTGCTAGGCTTCGGTAACGTTAACCTAGGCGTTTTTGCTTTACCTGTGACATTGCTTGCCGTAGCCACTGCTATAAATGCATTTAACATGACAGATGGTATTGACGGCCTAGTGGGCGTGCTTGGCGTAGTGACCTTTAGTAGCTTATGTGTGTTGTTTTACTGGGCGAATAATGTTGACTTATTCACTATCTCAGCGATTTTTGTTGCTGCGCTATCTGCCTTTTTATTATTTAATTTAGGTGGATTGAGGCAGTTCTTCGGCAAAATATTTATGGGCGATGCAGGTAGTATGATGATTGGCTTGAGTGTTATCTGGCTTTTGGTACTTGGCACTCAAGACGGTGAAGCCAGTTTTAGGCCTGTAACGGCATTATGGATTATCGCTGTACCCTTAATGGACATGTTCGCAGTGATGCACCGTCGTGTTAAAAAAGGCAAGTCGCCATTATCTGCCGACCGCGATCATTTGCACCATATATTTATGCGCTTCGGTTTCTCATCGGTACAAGCCTTATTTACTATTGGCTCTATTGCCATGTTGATGGCCGGGTTTGGTCTTGCTGGTGAGTATTACGGTATACCTGAAGTGGTCATGCTAGGGTTATTCATCGGTATATTCGTTCTGTATGATTATTCCTTTATTCATGTATGGAAGATGTCTCGCTTTTTCAGACGTAATACAAACTAAGCCACCACGGTTTTAATGCTAGTTACTTGAACCGTCACAATTGCTAAATCATTTTTTTAAGCCCTTTGTCTTCTAACTTAGGGCTTTTTTATTGGCATTGCATTCCAGACTTGTGTATGAATGTTTACTCCGCCGATCTTGAGCTGACTTAGCTCTTAGATAGACCAGAACTGATTGACAAGGACGATGCTGAAAGCGCAGCTTATAACATGTAAACAAGAGGCAAGGTTCTAACTATATTCTTCCGTCATTCATCTGTGATGTCTAAATTCCGTCACTTGCTGTTTATTTAGTATCAGCCAGATTTTTAGACATCATTCTTGTATTCACGTGACTGAATACAAGATCTAATCTGTCATGCCCCTGAACGTCGGCTTAGTGGTTAAAGGCATTTGGGCAACACATTTTTGTTGGTTTTACAGTATTAGTTCAGGGCGAAATGGGGGAAAGAACAATAGAGTGTTGTACAGGTTAGAAGTGGTGATTCTCAGAGTAATACTATGCAAAAAAAAGCCGCTGGCTAGCGGCTTAATCGTTATATTGTGAGAGTACTAGTGTTAGCTTTTTTTAATAAGAGCTAATTACTAAGAGCTAACAAGATGTCATTCCTCGTGAAGTCGGATACTCTTACGTTCATTTTGCTTCACCTGGATCTTCCCCTAGCTGGGTCTGAGCATTATCTTGCAAATGGCGAGCGCTCACTTGTTGTGCCGTAAAGAGTAACTGGGCGAACCAATGGTTGACCACCGTCGCGAGCAATCGGGATCCACGGTAAGCGCCCGCGGCCTTTAGACGATTTAAGTGAAAACAGATCAAAGGGTATCGATAAGTAAAAGCCCTTAGTAAAGCTACCTTCGCCATATTCATCTGCACTGACATCGGTAAATGCTGCAAATGCCCCTACAACAATGCCGCTGTCGAAGCGCTTAGCAAAGTCTACGGTCACCCCTTTGTCTTTAGCCAGGTATTGGCCAATATTAAAAGTCAGTTGTGTGTCAGGTAAAAAGCTAGGTTGCCAGTAAATATTGGCATGCCCGGTAAGTACTTTATAATCGTAAAAGGCAAAGTCATCTTCCCAAGAGCGTTGCTGCACGTAGTTAATGTCAAAGCCGAAAGCTAGGTTGCTGTCAACGGGCCGATAAAGTAACTCAGCTCCTACACCACCATACATGGCCTCTAAATAACCACCATACACCTGTGCATAAAGGTCGGGGGCGATTCGGTCATTCCAATGCAAATACAGGTTTTCCATGGTGACGGTTCTGTCTGACACATATTCCCTCGCATTGGTACGCACGCGAGGCAAGGTACTGTCAGCGCTGTCTGTGGTAAAGTTAAATTTGTCGAAGTTCTCGAATATATTGACTTTGATAGTACCTGCAACACTGGTTTTACCATTAAAACTGTAACCGCCATTTGCCAGTATTCCTGCTTGGTAAAGGTAGAAATCTTCCGGGTTACCAAAGGTTTGCACCCAAAAGGTTTCGATACCAGTAAAAAAGCCTGTGGTATTCGCTGGGTCATAGTTGGCAAGGGTATCGCTTTGTATGTCTTGGCGCTGATAGGTGCTTTGTATATCAGGCGTTACCGTTTCATAGCGTGCTTCACGTTTAAAAGCCTCTGCGTCAACTTGGGTTTGTACTAAGGGCACAGAGCCGTTGGTGTTTACCACCTTGTATTGTTTAACACTGTCAGGCAGTTCTGAGGCCATAATACGGCCCATACGCTCGATGGCAACGTCGTTGTCTCGATAACTAATTTGCTGCCCATAAACGGTCACCTGCTCATCGCTTATGTTGCTGTCGGTGGTAATAAAACCGGCTTGGCTGAATAAGTCGCGATTCATGCGAGCTAGGTTAATGTCGTTTATGGAGCTTGCTTTAGGTTTAGCGCTTAGTTCGCGAGGAGGCTCGTCAAACTTTAGCTGACTAATTTGATGCAAGTTGAAGTTGTAGCTAACCCCAAACCCGATAGTGTTGCCACGCTGGTAATTCAGGCTAAAGTCAAAGTTATTCCAACGATAATTAGCACCAAAATTCCAGTTGCTGTCTTGCTCAAGTGCTCCGGCGCGATCATTGACATAATTATTGCCTTCATACTCTACTTTTAGGCGTAAAGGTTCCCATGGTGTTTGGTACTCGATACCACCAAATAGTGACGCAGGCCCCTTGAAAAAACGTTGGTAGTCAATTTTGCCGCCATTGCCGGTAAACCCGCCTGGGCGGTCACAGAAACTGTCGGTAAGGTCGCAAAATGGATTAGACACATTACCGTCTGTGCCTAAATAGCCCCATCCCATATTAAGGTGAAAGTTTACTGGGCCCACTTTTTTACTTAGGCCGATAAACTCACTTTCAAAAAAGCCAGTACCGCCAAAATCGCGAAAACCAACCGATAGTTCAGGCAGGTAGTAGCTTTCTTTTAGTAAGCGGAATTTCGCATCAATACCTTTGTCTTTTAGGGTTTGATCGCCACTAAATCCGGGAAAGGGGCTGTAAAACTTAGTACGAACATCAGTGTAACGCACAGTGGCTTGCATCCAAGGATACAACTGCAACGTGGCAGACCAAAAGCGATACTCGTCGTTGTCAGTGTAGCTTACGCGCAGATCGCCTTCGGCTAACATGCGTGACGTTGGCGTTTGAATAAGGCCAGTGCCGCCATGCACCATAAGAGAGCTGCCCACGGGGGAAATATTCCAGTCGTTGTAGTCTGAATCTTGTTGGGCGTAGCTACTCAAACAGGTTAACGAAGAGGCGAGTGTCAGCCAGGTAAATTTCATAGATTTTTTCTGTTTTGTTTCGGTCATTTTAGCCATTACAGCAGCCTATTTTTTGCTATAGACACAACAAGGTCGTTAACTTCTGCTAGTTCAGGGTGGAATAAAGAGGTGTTAAAAGGCACAAACAGCAGGCTGCCAGGCATCACCTCCTGGTGTTGCTTATTCCAGTAGGCTGTGGGGGCAAAAATGACGCGCCCGTCAGCTTGGATCACATACACATAATCCTGATTGGCTTTATCGATACGCGCGCTTGCTGGCACGTAATGGCTTACATCTTGATAGGCCTGATGGGCCACAACTTGCGTTTGATTCACCGCTCCGGTAATAAAGATCTTGTTTGAACGAGGCTTGGCACTCAGGGTATAGTCGCCTTCGGTTAACAGCGGGTTTTTGGGCGGCTGTATACGGGCCAAATCTAGGTCAATCTTTATGGGTGAGCGCTTACCGAGCTGCCAGCTATTCACGACCTGAGTGAGCTGATCGATCGCGCTAAGCAGAGCTCGGTCATCATTTGCAAAGCGTTGGTGCAATGTGGTTAGTTTTTCTAACAAACGTTGGCGCTGCGCTTGAAGAGGCGCTACTTTGCTTTCTTGAGTTTCATATAGGGCCGCAGCAGGCCAGTAAATATTGCTAATGTTGTTACTGCTAAAACCATCTGCCGTCTGGTCTGAATTACCGTATGCTGATTGCATTAAGGGCACTAGTGCTTCAGTTAATCGAATCGCTTGCGGGTATGACTGGGTGTGGTTCTGCCAAGTGAGGGTCACTTGGGCATGCAAAGCACTGCTAAAAATACACAGGTTTAGCAGGGTTATTTTAATAAGCTTATTCATGGGTAAATACTTCTTAATGAGCTAAACGGGCGATACGGCTTAAATACACAAACTCTACTGGCTCACTAATAGGAGACAGCGTTTGAATGCTTTTGACTAAAGCCCCACTTTGTTGGTCAAACCAGTAATGATTTTGCCAGCTTTGATTAAAACGAAGGTAATCTGATGGGGCCTGATAACTCAGTGTTTCTACGTAATGATAGGTGTGAATAGGTTTACTCAGCAGAGTTAATGTTTCGTTTTCTGGAGTAGTAAAATGCGATTCAATTGGGTGACCGTATTCATCCCCTGACCAATCTGTGATGTAGCGCCACTGGTTGCTTTGTTTTGCACTACTGTTGGCCTTTGCGTTGCTAGTAATGCGTTTCAGTGGATCTTCTTGACTATTACCTAAGTAAAGTAAGTCTTTGTTAAGCCCTAGGGTGCGCACAACCCGTCCTTGTTCCATGACAAACATGGCGTTGTCACCTGATACCCATTTATGTCTACCATTCTCGAGGTAGGCGAGCGCCATAATGGCCTTAGGTCTTTCGCCTCGCTGTACTGACATCACATCTATTTTTGATTCGGCCACTTGGGCTAATGTCATGTCGGCGTCTTTAGGTTCTGAAAATGCGATTTTAAGGGTGTCGTAATAGGCGTGATACGTACCACTACAACTGGTAGTAGCAATAGCCACGAAAATGGCAAACGCAAATCTTTTGATGGTCATGAGTGGGCGTATGTCCGAGTTAGATCATTAAGCGAGGTATGTTAACTAAAATTAAAGCCTTAACAATAAAAAAGCCGCCTAAAGGCGGCTTTTAACAACAAATAAAACTTATAAAGAAGTCGTTGTTGCAGTAACAGTTACTGGAGTTGTTACTGTGCCAGTTACAGAAGTTGTAACTGTAGATGTAACTGTAGATGTAACTGTAGTAGTGGTTGAAGGTACACATTCACCGTCAACTAATGTTTCGCCTTCGCCACAAGTAGGGTCGCCGCCATCAACTGTGTTTGAATTACCACGGTTGTTAGAAACAATCGCACCAGCGATAGCTAGACCAACAGCACCGGCAGCGAT
>CAJXRC010000178.1 GCA_913058405.1 uncultured Colwellia sp.
ATATCATTATGCATTAAACTACTGCCAATAAAAGAGTATTTCCCCGTATTCTCTAACATGCTTACTTGATGGTTTTTAGGGTTTAATCTATATAACCCCGGCCTAGCAGATGCCCAAATGCTGTCTTTGTCGAGTAATAGTCCACTGAAGCTAATCCCTGGGGAAATATGTGCCAATATTTGCCCTTGCAGGTTAAAAGCAAATATTCCATCACCAAGAGAGGCAGCAAAAATCTTATTGTTAGCAAGAGTTATTGATACAAGTTTATTAGCCCCTGGTATATCTACATTTTTTACTATACCAGTGTTTGAGTCATAAATATCAAGACCTTTTGCTGTAGTTAGCCATACTTGACCATTGTTTAATGGTAAAATATCAATAACTTCAGCACTACTTAGTCCATCTTTAGGCTTTATATTCCATATGATACTTTGTCGATTCAAATCATACGCATAAAGGCCATTATTGTTAGTAGCAATGTATAGAGTACTACCGCTAGACTTTAATTTTAATATCAACTTGTTATTGTTAGGGAAGTCTACTCTACTTACTTGGTTTAACTGTTTATCTAGTTGCCACAAACCATCAAAAGTTGCCACAAAAAGTTCACTATTTACAATCGCTAGATTAGTGATTTTTAACCCTTTTGGGGTAAAGTTACTATTAGTTTCATGATTAAACATTTGATTGGTAAAATTCTGTAATCCTACACCATAACTACCAATTACTATTTCATCATTGAATAGGGTGATCTCGTTAGCATTAGTAATGATATCAAATACTTTTGGGTGATTTTTTACAGTGTTTTCATAAAGTCTATCAACCCCCTGGTTGCTTGTTAGCCAAAGGACTCCTGAGCTATCATGTAATAGTTTTCTTACTCTGCCAGACTTTATGTTTTCAAAACCGTGATGGAGTTTCTCTAAATCATGGGTTGAAAATTTGCTTATTTCACCTTGATTATTGACGGTAAAAAAGCTGGGGTGTTTGTAGGCTCTCGTTGCTTGATAAATGTTTTGATCATTGCTTAAGGAAACTTTTTCACCCGTGTCTCTTATTAAATGTATTTTGTCGGTTGTGACAGCGACTAAGTTGTCATCAATAGATAAAATAGAAATCACTGGTTGACTCATTACCTTGGTTAAGGCACGACCTTCGAGGAGATACAATCCAGATGCACTAGATACATAAAGATGCTCTTTAGTACTAGCTATTCCATCTATAATTATATTATCGGAAATTAAATATGTATTTCCTGTCGCTGCTTGGTATTCATATAAACTATTTTCAGTTTGAAAATAGTAATTATCACGAAAAATAGTCACATCATAAAAACTATTGTCACCAATGTCAGTGATTATGGGCTTTGCTTGCCCAGTTTTAATATTCACACTCCACAGGCCATGAGTTTCAGTTGCCATTATCAATAAGTCATTATCTTGAGCAAAATCATGGATCCAGTTGAATGGGAGGAGATGCTTAGGATTGTCAGAAGAAAAATTGATACTTTGTTTGCCATCAAAACGAGTTAAACCCTGCTGCCCACCAAGCCAGATGAAACCATACTCGTCTTGAAGCAATTTATTTACCTGAGTGAGGTTTTTTATTTCGAAATCGTCGTGAGCAAAACTTTTGTTTGTAAGAAAAAAAACAAAAAGAAAGAAAAATAAAAAAGTAATTGGCAAAGTAAGTGGCGATACAGTTCGCCACCTTATCGACGTCGCCTTAGGTAACTGACTGATCAACAACATTCTTGTGCTCTTCTTTTCCACATCCTACAAAAACCTTTGGAACAAGGTCATCACTGGTTGGCTTTTGAACTAACATATATGTGGGTTTTCGCGGATCGCTAGGGTCTTGTTTTTCATTCCACGCTTGTTTAATTTTATCTGCATACTCTTGGCCGTATTTAACTGTAAAAGCAGCTACCAGCATCTCTACACCAAAATCATCCATAATCATCATTGTATTATTATGGTAGCTGCTTTTGTTATCAAAATTGATGTCAACGGTGAGAATTTTATTGCTGGGTAACACTAAATCAGCACGAAACTTAGCAACCACCGCTCTATCTTCATGAGCTCTTAAATTAGTAAGGTTAGGTTTCTCGGTAAAGTCGTATACCAGGTTGATATCATCTGTGATTCGTAAATGTTGCTGTTTTTTTAGTGCAGACATAAGTATTCCCTTCTAATTTATATACTTTAAAACCAATTATTGTTATCAGAAAATTGATATTGATAAAGTGATTGAGGTATGTATTTTTAAGTAAATTCAAACTATTACACGAAATATAATACACCTATGATTTTAATAGTAAACAAGTTTGTTTCTTATTGATATCAAACAATTTGGCATTTTAGTGCTCGTGCTAACATCCTGCCAATCTAACTTGTTGTTTCCTTTTACGCTAATATAGGACATGTATTGTAATGTTCCAAAAATTTGCTTGTCACTTTAGTATTCGTGCACGACTAAAAACGTTTTTATTGCTTCCTTGGTTAATCATTTTATGCTTTGGACTTAACCATACAAGCGATTATTTAGAGGATATTAAACTGTCACGTAAAGCTATTTTGTCTATAGAAATTTCGAGTGAAATAGATGACTTAATCTATGAGTTACAAAAGGAACGGGGTTTATCTGCAGGTGTTTTCGACCGTAGTAGCAAGAAAAAGTTAGTTCAATTACAAAAACAGAGATTACAAACTGACTTGCGTATAGAGCACACTATTGGGTTCATCCAACGTATCGAACTAACGCAGCTAGAACTCAATACTATTGCCAGCCAGCAGGTAATAAATGACGTGCTTAAAGATATATTTTTAAATATTGAAGGCCTATCACAAGTACGTAGCAAAATTGATGATTATGACAGCCAAAATTACTTTGCTTATTACTCCCTATTTAATGAAGATCTATTACGTTTAATATCTCAAGTACAAGTTTACCTTAAAAGCACTGAACAAAATCGAGACAGTATCGACTTCCTTAATTTACTCAAGTTGCAAGAGAAATCAGGGCAGGAACGAGGTGCCTTAAATGCCTTATTAAACACAAAACAGCTATATGCCAGCCAACTCCAGCAAGTTATTTCCTATGGGGATGCACAAACAGAACTCATTAATGACTTGTTTTCTATATCAAATTCACATCATCAACTGTGGTTACAACGCCAACTAAACTCAGGTAGCAACCAGCAAGTATTGATTATTAGAAGTCTACTCAATGAAAGATTAATACGCGCTGAGCAGTTAGCACAACTTGAACGGGAAATAGGATATGGTGGCTTAATACATGATTTTAAAAACTATGTATTAAGAGGAGAATCGAATTACTTTGATAGCTTCTTAACTCGGCTATCTTCAAGCCAAAATTATCTGACAACATTTAATGATGTTGCAAACTTAACAGATGATGAAAAACAAGCGATTGATATTATTGGGCAGACGTTAAATCGTTACCATCAGCACATTTTATTAGCAAAAATGTCAAGAGACAAAGGAAGACATGCCGAGCAAATAGATGATGAAATTCGTATTGATGATAGCCAAGCGGTTGCTGCGATTAAGCAACTACAACAAAGTGATGTGGGTATTGATACCGATCAGTGGTGGCATTTATCTTCTTTACGTATTGATGAATTTAGAGCGATAAGTAACCACATTCGTTCTGAAATGCAATCTTTAGCAAGTAATGAAGAACAAAAAGCGATTGATAGTTTAGTGTTATACGTTACAACATTCATTTTGATCTTTATTGCCACGTTGTATTTCTCTTTCTTAGTCGTTAGGCGCATTGTTGCAAAAATAAAATATATCAGTACCGCCATGACAACAATGGAGGTTGAGCATAAATTTAATCAACCTTTAAAAGTCAGAGGAAATGATGAAATAACCGACATGGTGATAGCATTCAATCACATGTTAACTGAGCGTAATAAATCTGAAGGTGAGCAAAAAATTTCAGCGGCCGTGTTTAAATATGCTTCAGAAGCTATCATGATAACGGATGCTAATAATCAGATAGAAACCGTTAATCCAGCATTTTGTCATATTAGTGGCTTTAGCGTAGAAGAAGTATTAGGGAAGTCACCTAATATCTTAAACTCAGGTAAGCATGATAATCATTTCTATCATAAAATGTGGCAATCTCTTGAGCAAGATAACAGCTGGCAAGGTGAGATTTGGAATAAAAGAAAGAATGGTGAAATTTACCCTGAATTTTTAGCTATCTCTGTGGTGAGAGATAAAGATAAAAAACCGCTCCAATATATTAGTCTATTTTCAGATATTACTAAGCATAAAAAGTATGAAGAAGATATTTGGCTACAAGCTAATTATGACTCACTGACAGGATTACCTAATCGTGATTTATGCTTAGAAAGGTTGCACAATAAATTGCTTAAAGGGGTAGGTGGAGATAATGAAGTAGCCTTATTATTTATTGATTTAGACCGATTTAAATTTGTTAATGATACTTGGGGCCACAGCAGTGGGGATGAGCTATTGAAGTTGGCGGCAATCCGCTTAAGAAACTGTATACGTGAAAAAGATACTGTAGCTCGATTTGGTGGCGATGAATTTGTCGTTTTACTTATAGGTTTGTCTAACCGTTTTGCTATTGAACGCGTTGTTAAAAATATTCTGACCAGTTTATCTATGCCATTTCATTTGGGAGGAAATAATGAAGCCGTAGTGTCTGCGAGTATAGGCGTTACTGTCGGCCCATCTGATGGTGACAATGTTGAGTTACTCCTTAAAAATGCTGATACCGCGATGTATCAGGCTAAAGCTGCAGGTCGTAATACTTACCAATTCTTTACCAAAAGTATGAACGAAGCTGTTAGTCGACGGATGCATATCGAACAAGCGTTGCGACAAGCAATTAAGCATCAAGAATTTGTATTGCATTATCAACCGGTAGTGTCGTTAAAAAATGGTGAAATTATTGGTGCTGAAGCACTCATTCGCTGGCAGCACCCAAGTAAAGGGTTAATCTATCCTGATAATTTTATCGAGGTAGCAGAAGACGCTGGGCTGATTGAACCTATAGGGCAGTGGGTGATTGAGCAGGCATGCACAGATTTAAAGCATTGGCATAGTCTTGGATTAGAATTACAAGTTGCTGTTAATGTTTCTAGTCGTCAATGTAAGCAAACAAGTAAAACGCCAATAAAAGAGATAATAAAAACAGCATTGAAAGTGAATGACATTTCGCCATCAAACCTAAAAGTTGAAATTACTGAAAGTTTATTGATGGATAATTCAGAAGAAATGATGACTACGTTACAAGATATTCGCAGTCTAGGTGTTTCTATCTATATGGATGATTTTGGCACGGGTTATTCCTCGTTGAGCTACCTAAAACATTTCCCTATCGATGTCATGAAGATTGATCGCTCTTTTATTGCCGGATCTATTGATGATAAAACTGATGCAAGTTTGGTTGAAGCCGTTGTTTTGATTGGCCATAGTCTATCGTTAAAACTGGTCGGCGAAGGCATAGAAACAAAAAAACACTACGATTACCTTAGATCATTAGGCTGCGACTATGGTCAAGGGTATTTTATCTCTAAACCTATAGTTTCTGCAGACTTTATTATTTTATGCCAACAAGTGACTAGTTCGCCTAAATGGTCAAATTGATAACCGCCTCAGCCGAACTCTTCAATTTCAGATTGAATGGTCAGAAGGTAATTAAACGATATATCAGTCGAAATTACTCGCGAGCTTGGGTAAAATAAAGATCAATTCCTATATTGTTGTGAACATTAAAGTATGGAACATTTTGATTGTGTGGTTGTTGGTGGTGGTATGGTCGGTGCAGCAAGTGCATTGACTTTAGCTCAGCTTGGTTTAAAAGTTGCTTTGGTAGAAAAATTTACACCCAAAGACTTTAGCGCTGACCAGCCTATAGATTTACGCGTATCAGCAATTTCATTAGCCTCTCAAAATTTGCTCAATCAAGTTGGCGCATGGCAACAAGTGCAGCAATGGCGCAGTTGTCCTTACAAACGATTAGGCGTTTGGGAGTATGATAGTGCTTACACAGAGTTTAATGCCGACAATATTGACCAACCACACTTAGGGCATATTGCAGAAAACAGATTGATTCAACTTGCTTTATGGCAACAAATTACTGCTATGAATAATATTCATACTTACTGTCCTGAAAGTGTACTCTCCCTAAAGCAAGATGATAACTCTGGCGATAACAGAGCAACATTAACGTTAACCAATAGCGTGATAACAGCAAAGCTTGTTATTGGCGCTGATGGGGCTCAATCAAAAGTAAGGCAAATGTCTGCTATTGGCATGACAGGCTGGGACTACCAGCAATCAGCCATGTTGATTAATGTTGAAACCTCACTGTGCCAGCAAGATATTACCTGGCAGAAATTCTCGCCTACTGGGCCTGTCGCCTTTTTACCACTGCCAGGAAAAAGTCCCTTAGGCGGTTATGCCTCTTTAGTTTGGTACCATCAACGTGATGAAATTACTCGGTTAGCTTCATTATCAAATAGCCAATTAGAGCAAGAAGTACTTAAATGCTTCCCTAAACAATTGGGAAATATAAAAGTACTGGGTAAAGGTGATTTTTCATTAACACGCAGACATGCGAATACCTATCAACATAAGCGAGTATTGTTATTAGGTGATGCAGCTCATACTATCAATCCAATGGCCGGCCAGGGCGTAAATCTAGGCTTTAAAGATGTTCTTGCCTTGCAGCATGTGATCGCTGAAGCAATCGGCAATGGTGAAGCTTGGCATGATGAGGCTGTGCTAGCACGCTATGAAAAAATGAGACGCAAAGATAACTTACTTATGATGTCTACCATGGATGCTTTGTACGCGGGCTTTAGTCACCCTTCACCACTTATCAAGGCCGCCCGTAATCTAGCATTGCTTGCTGTTAACAAAGTACCTGTTCTAAACACTACAATCAAAAATAAAGCGCTGGCTTATGCGTGTGGTTTATAGATAAATCATTTCTGGTTAAATTAGACGTAACTGTTCGGGGGAGTTGAACCCTCACTCTATAAAGTGTTCGGCTTTATGGAAGTAGTCTCTTTGAATAAGATGATGAGATCGTTAAATTGTTATCACTTATTCAATTTATTGAACATTGGAAAAGTGTTTTAGATAGAGTAAGGCGATTGTAATGCATGGAAAAGGTTTCAATTAATATTCTGACAATCTTATATCAGAGATAAAATACTGAATGTATATCGCTTCGGCATTCGTTTAATTTATATGATCAGTCATTTGTAACTGGCAATTCGTAACGAACAGTTAAGTATGACATTTTATTTCTTTAAGTTTTATATATGCTTTGTTTAAGGTGTTATTTGAGTATACAGATATTAGAAAGGGGATAGGTCAATATATTTGAATGTATTTTTACTGAAGTAAAAATGGTGGCTACACCGGGACTCGAACCTGGGACCCCATCATTATGAGTGATGTGCTCTAACCAACTGAGCTATGTAGCCTTTACCAACCTGCTCTGTAGCAAGTGCGGCGTATTATGCTAATCTACTTGCCTTCCGTCAACAGTTATTTTCAAAAAAGTTGTACTTTTTATTTGTTTGGCTATTGCGTGTGCAGTTTGACGAATAACTATGCAGGGAATTAGCGAAAAATGCAGTGAATTGATAAATTTGGTAATACATTTGGCTTTATAACGAAAGAAATGAGATTGCCTTTCTTTGGTTCACTAAGTTAGATGTGTTAAATATTTTTGTAAATTATCTATTTCAGGCTAAATTCTTTGTTTGTGAATTGCCAACGAACGATTATTAGCGAAAGTTCCATGCTCAATCAAGCACCTTATTCTCAATGTTGCTTAGCTGATCGTTGTGGCTTTATTTAATTCAATTGCTATATGGTGATTTACAGGCACAAAAAAGGCCCATCGTAATGAGCCTTTTTGGATAATAAAATTTTACAGCATGTTATACGTTAAAGCGGAAGTGTATTACGTCGCCATCTTTTACACGGTACTCTTTACCTTCTAAACGCCATTTACCTGCTTCTTTAGCGCCAGACTCACCATTAAACTCAATAAAGTCATCGTAGCTAATAATTTCAGCACGAATAAAGCCTTTTTCAAAGTCAGTATGAATAACACCTGCCGCTTGAGGTGCGGTAGCATTTTGTTTTACTGTCCACGCACGTACTTCTTTAACGCCGGCAGTGAAATAAGTTTGCAAGTGTAATAAAGAATAACCAGCATTGATAACACGATTTAAACCAGGCTCTTCTAAACCCAAATCAGCCATAAATTCAATACGGTCTTCGTCATCCATTTCAGACAATTCACTTTCAATTTCAGCACAAACAGCAACAACGATAGCACCTTCTGCATCAGCTATTTTTTGTACTTCATCAAGGTAAGGGTTGTTTTCAAAACCATCATCGTTGACATTAGCTATATACATAGTTGGTTTAATTGTTAAAAAGTTTAAGTAATCAACAGCTGCTTTTTCTTCTTTAGACAACTCTAAAGAGCGAACCATGTGGCCTTCTTCAACGTGTTTTAATATCTTTTCTAATACCGGCATTTCAAATTTAGCATCTTTATCACCGCCTTTAGCTTTTTTTGCTAAACGGAAAATAGCACGTTCTGCTGTATCCATATCAGATAAAGCTAATTCAGTATTGATTACATCGATATCGTCAATAGGACTAACTTTATTAGCAACATGGATAATGTTGTCATTGTCAAAACAGCGCACAACATGGCCAATAGCATCGGTTTCTCGGATGTTAGCTAAAAATTTATTACCTAAACCTTCACCTTTTGACGCGCCAGCTACAAGGCCTGCGATATCGACAAATTCCATCGTTGTTGGTAATACACGTTCAGGATTAACTATTTTAGTTAATTTATCTAAACGAGGATCCGGCACAGGTACTACGCCAGTGTTTGGCTCAATAGTACAAAAAGGGAAATTTGCCGCATCAATACCTGCTTTGGTAAGTGCATTGAATAGTGTTGATTTACCGACGTTAGGCAAGCCAACGATACCACATTTAAAACCCATAATTTTTTACCTATTGATTATTTCTAGCGTGTATTTACTTGTGTATAATTACTCGGCTTTAAAAGAGTGTAAGCGATTTTGTGCTTTCTTTAAGTCGTCTTTTAGCCAAATATCTAAACATCGACTGGCTTCGTCGATTGCTTGTTCAATTTTTGCTTGTTCTGCACTCGGCGCTTTACCCAGTACATGTCCTGTTACTTTATCGCGATGACCAGGGTGGTCAATACCAATACGTAACCGGTAAAATTCTTTATTGTTAGCCATGCGAGCGATAATATCGCGCAAGCCATTGTGTCCGCCGTGACCACCACCTTTTTTAATCTTACAAACACCAGGTTGCATGTCTAATTCGTCATGAGCAACTAAGATTTCATCGACCGTTAATTTATAAAAATTAGCTAGAGGTGCAACTGCTTGACCGCTACGATTCATGAATGTTGTAGGAATTAATAAGTGTACGAGGTTTCCCGCAATTAACCCTTTACCATAAAGGCCAGAGTATTTTTTTTCGGGACGAAGGGAGATGTTATGACTGCGTGCTAGTTCTTCTACGAACCAAACACCTGCATTGTGGCGTGTTTTGCTATATTCGGGGCCAGGATTACCCAGCCCCGCAATTAGTTTAATAGTCATTATTTATAATATTATAAATGAATGTAGCTATTATTCCTGTCTCTTATACACATCTCCGAGCCCAC
>CAJXRC010000179.1 GCA_913058405.1 uncultured Colwellia sp.
TACGAGATCTAGTACGGTCTCGTGGGCTCGGAGATGTGTATAAGAGACAGTTAATGCATAATGATATTCTATATTCTTCCCATTACGGTGGGATACTGGAGTTAGACTTAACCAAACAACCCATTTTCAATCCAAAAGTAGTTATTAGTGAAACCACCATCTCTGGTGAATCTTACCTTCTCAACAAAACCATTGAAGTCGCCGGTAGTAATGATCTAATTACCTTAGATTTAGCTAGTTTAGATTATCGACCGGGGCTAGCTAAAAAATATAAATACAGGATAAACGATAATAAATGGCAACCCATCAGTGGTGCTCAATTAACCTTAACGGGTCTTGCTTCTGGTGATTATAATATTGAAATAATGGCGACCAATAGTTTAGGTCAATGGAGCGACATTAAGGCGTATACAGAAATTAATGTTGCCTATCCTTGGTACTGGACAATTGAGCTAAAAATTCTTTACAGTATAATAACTTTATTTATCATATTGTTGAGTTCTTGGTTACTTTTTTTACGTACTAAATCAATTAAAAAAATTCACAACTTACTCAAAGATGACATGAAAAATTGCGGACGGATTATGAAAACCATTCAACGTAATTTACAACTGACTTCGACATCTCTGGCCAATCAAGAAGTGGATCAAAGTAAACAGCTAATTGAAAAAAGCTTGTTAATACTTAAAGAGAATCTCGATTCTCAGGAGCCAGATAATCTTGCGGGCAAAGATTTGAGTGTCGCGGTCCCCTTCTTAGCTGACTATATTCAAAGTAAATACGAAGTAAAGTTGCACTGTACTATTGATGATAAAGTCGATAGCTTAAAGTATGAGTTAAAATCTGATATCTATAAAGTAATCTTTGAAGCACTCATATCAGCCATTTTCAAGAGTGAAGCACAGAACTTCAGCCTTACGCTGCAAGAGGTCAAGAAAAAGTTATGGTTGTCGATTAATAGCGACAATGATTCTTTTAACCAACTTAATAGTCGAATCAACTTCGACCTCGCTAGCTACACTATTCGTCAAATCACTAATAAACACCACGCCTCACTGAATACGTTTGATAATGATGACGGTAGTAGTCAACTTGTTATTAGCTTTCCATTAATGACCTTAGATTAGGTAATTATTTTTAACTTAAACAAATTAATGCAGACATTTGTCTTATTCATTCGAATTTAGTCGTCAATTGGTATAAAATACGCCTCCTTTTATCTGTACGGGTCTTGTTTCGGCATTTCCAGTACGAATTCGTGTGCAAAGAGTGAAGTAATGAGTAAAAAGCTATATATCAAAACTTGGGGCTGTCAGATGAACGAGTATGACTCGCAGAAGATGGCAGAATTGTTGGATTCAACCCATGGTTTATCCTTGGTTGAAGAAGCGGAACAAGCTGATGTTATTTTGCTTAATACTTGCTCCATTCGTGAGAAAGCGCAAGAGAAAGTATTTCATCAATTGGGGCGCTGGAAACGCTTAAAAGATACTAAGCCCGATTTATTAATTGGTGTTGGTGGCTGTGTTGCTTCACAAGAAGGTGATTCTATTCGCAAGCGTGCTCCTTTTGTAGATATGATTTTTGGTCCGCAAACACTGCATCGTTTACCTGAGATGATAAATCAACTTCAGCACTCAAAGAATCCAATTATTGATGTAAGCTTTCCAGAAATTGAAAAGTTTGATCGCTTACCTGAGCCTAAAGCTGATGGTGCCAGTGCATTTGTTTCTATTATGGAAGGTTGCAGTAAATATTGTACTTTCTGTGTAGTGCCTTACACGCGTGGCGAAGAAGTCAGTCGTCCGCTTGATGATGTATTATACGAAATAGCGCAACTTGCTGAGCAAGGCGTGCGTGAAGTAAACCTATTAGGCCAAAACGTTAATGCATATCGTGGTGAGACACATGATGGTTCAATCTGTCGTTTTGCTGATCTAGTACGTTTGGTTGCCACCATTGATGGTATCGATCGTATTCGTTATACCACGTCTCACCCGGTTGAATTTACTGACGATATTATTGAAGCCTACACAGATGTTCCAGAATTAGTAAATCACTTACATCTTCCTGTTCAAAGTGGTTGTGATCGTATTCTTACGCAAATGAAACGTGGTCATACTGCACTTGAATATAAGTCTCAAGTTAGAAAACTGAAAAAAGTACGCCCAGAATTATCTATGTCTTCTGATTTTATTATCGGCTTCCCTGGCGAGACCGATGAAGACTTCACGGCAACAATGGACTTGATTAAAGCGGTTGATTTTGACTTAAGTTTTAGCTTCATCTATAGCGCGCGCCCTGGTACTCCAGCAGCGGATTTACCTGATGATATTAGTGATCAAACTAAGAAAGATCGTTTAAAGCTTTTACAAGAGCAAATAACACACCAAGCTTTACGCATTGCCAGACAAATGCTTAATACCGAACAGCGTGTTCTTGTTGAAGGTCCTTCAAGAAAAAATCCAATGGAATTACGCGGTAAAACAGAAAATAACCGTACGGTTAACTTTGTTGCTCCGCATAGCGTTATTGGTCAATTTGTTGATATCAAAATTACTGATGTAGTTGCTAACTCTTTACTTGGTGAATTAGTCCGAGAAGAGAAAGATATGGGGCTACGAATAGCGCATTCACCTGCGGATATTTTGGCAAATAATCACCACACTGCAACGCCAAGTAACCTTGACGAATTAGGTGTTGGTACGTATACGCCATAAACGCCTTTTGGGTCTGAGATAGCACTTTAACTTTTACAAAACGGAAAAAAAATTGACGACATCAGCGACTAAGTTAACCCGAGAAACGTTCAGTTTGACGCCTGTAGATAACCACAGACAAGCTAATTTATGTGGCCCTATGGACGATAACCTAAAAACTATTGAACGCCGTTTAGGTGTAGAAATAAGTTACCGCGGTCACGAGTTTACTGTCGTTGGTAAACCGTTAAATTCTCAAGCCGTTGTGCAGGTATTAAAAGATCTCTATCTTGAAAGCCAAGAAGTTAAGGGTGAAAGCAAAATAATCTCCCCTGAGATGGTTCATTTAGCCATTCTTGAGGCGGATTGCCTTGAACAAGAGCAACAGAACGATAAAATATCAGCTGAATTAGAGAGCAAGTTTGATGATATGGTCACCATTAAAACCAAGCGTGGTGTTGTTAAACCACGCAATGGTAACCAACAAACTTATGTTCAGAATATAATCACCAATGATATTAGTTTTGGTGTTGGCGTTGCTGGTACTGGTAAAACATACTTAGCGGTTGCTTGCGCTGTCGATGCATTAGAGCGCCAAGAAGTACGTCGTATTTTACTAACAAGGCCTGCTGTGGAAGCGGGTGAAAAGTTAGGTTTTTTACCCGGTGATTTATCTCAAAAAATAGATCCTTATTTGAGACCCCTTTATGATGCACTTTTTGAAATGCTTGGCTTTGAAAGAGTTGAAAAGCTCATAGAACGCAATGTCATTGAAATAGCCCCTTTAGCTTATATGCGTGGCAGAACTCTTAATGATGCCTTTATTATTCTAGATGAAAGCCAGAATACTACCGTTGAACAAATGAAAATGTTTTTGACGCGTATTGGTTTTAACTCCCGTGCAGTGATTACCGGTGATATTACTCAAGTCGACTTACCTCGTCATCAAATGTCCGGACTTCGTCATGCTATTGAGGTTTTACAAGACATTAACGGCATTAGTTTCAACTTCTTCCAATCAAAAGATGTTGTTCGACATCCTGTTGTTGCTCGAGTTGTTGATGCCTATGATAGCCATGAACAAAAAGTGAACAGACAAAAACAAGAAAAAAAACAGGCACAACAAACAAATAATGATAAGAGCGATGTAAGCTAATGGCTCATGAGATTGATCTTCAAGTTGCCTGTACACCAACAGAATTACCTACTAAAGCGCAGTTCCAGCTATGGGTTGATACAGCCTTAGCTGAAGTTAGCAGCGAACCAAGCCAAGAATTTGAACTTACCATTCGCTTGGTAAATCATGAAGAAAGCCAACAATTAAACATGCAATACCGTGGCAAAGATAAGCCGACCAATGTTTTATCTTTTCCTTTTGAAGTACCTGATGGTATTGAGCTTAATCTATTAGGCGACTTAATTATTTGCATTGAAGTAATGAAACAAGAAGCACAAGAACAAAATAAAGCTCTGTTCGACCATTGGGCTCATCTTGTTATTCATGGCTGCTTGCATTTAGTTGGCTTTGATCATATAAGTGACACTGAAGCAGTTGAAATGGAATCTATCGAGACTTCTATTTTGAAAAAACTCGGGATTAGTGATCCTTACTTAGAACAGTAAGCAGCTAATTTACAACGATATAAATTGAAAAAACTCATCATTTGACGAGTAACAAGTTCAATTACATGCTCGATAACACAATAAAGGAATACAAATAGCTCTATGAGCGATGACACCCCCCACTCTAGTAACGGTTCAGCCAATAAATCATTTTTGCATAAAGTAATGCAAGTATTAACGCCTGAGCCGAAAAATAAAGATCAATTAGTTGATATACTAAATGACGCGCAAGACAGAAACTTGATCAACCTTGAAACCAAACAAATGATCGCCGGTGTCTTAGACGTATCAGAAATGCGCGTTCGAGAAATTATAATCCCACGTTCTCAAATGGTCACTATTGATATTAATCATAGCCTTGATGAGTTCCTACCTATTATTCTCGAGTCCGGTCACTCACGCTTCCCTGTTGTGAATGAAGATATCGACCACGTTGAAGGTATTTTATTAGCAAAAGACCTACTTGCTTTTAGCTTTAATTCTGAAAGTAAAAACTTTAGTTTACGTGACGTTATTCGACCTGCCATTATTGTCCCTGAAAGTAAAAAAGTTGAACCCTTATTAAAAGAATTTCGCTCAAATCGCTATCATATGGCGATAGTAGTTGATGAATATGGTGGCGTTTCTGGACTTATCACCATTGAAGATATTTTAGAACAAATTGTTGGTGAGATTGAAGATGAAACCGATGATGAGATTGAAGAAGAAATTAAGCACTTAGCAGGTAATGTTTATCTAGTAAAAGCACTAACAGAACTTAGCGATTTCAATGATTATTTCAATAGTAAATTTGATGATGCAAACGCTGATACCATTGGCGGCATAGTGTTGAGACAATTTAATCATATGCCGCAAAAAGGTGAACTATTTCGCTTAGGTAACTTTGAATTTAAAGTACTAGTGGCTGATAGTAGACGTATGCAAATGCTGCAAGTAAGCGTTGATAAAGGTCACGAAATTAACGGTAAAGTGAGCGACTAACATCAGTAAAATTTCTCTTTTTGAATCAATAAAAAGCAAATTAGCAAGCCCAAGTAATTGGCTGTCTTTTCTTAGTGGCTTTTTATTGGTTTTTGCTTACGCACCATTTTCTTTATGGTGGCTGACATTAATTTTACCTAGCATTATGCTATACCAAATTAAGGACGTCCCCCCTAAGCAAGCCGCTAAAAAAATAGCACTATTTGCCTTTGGCTGGTTTAGTAGTGGTATTAGCTGGGTTCATGTCAGTATCGACCAATATGGTGGTCTCCCCCTAATATTTTCCTTATTATTAATGTTGGCTTTGTGCGCGTACCTTGCATTATTTCCAACACTTGCTGGTTACTTAACCGCTAGGATAGCTAAAAATAAACGTGTTAATTTATGGTTGTTCCCTTCTATTTGGTTATTGTGTGAATACTTACGTTCTGTCGTGCTAACAGGCTTTCCTTGGCTATCACTTGGTTATAGCCAAATAGATAGTCCATTAGCCAGTTTCGCCCCGGTCATTGGTGAAGTGGGCCTGACCGGAATTGTTTTGATCATAAATATTTGTTTCGTAAAAATTTATTGTTTTTATGCAGACTTTATTAGTAATAAAAATCAAACCACTCCAATGGTTCTATCACGTAAAAATTTAGCACTCCCCTTAACGTTGCTTATAAGCATTATGCTGACCAGTGTTGTACTTGCTCAAGTGAGTTGGACTGAATTAACCGGTAAATCAACTAAAGTGGCACTTGTCCAAGGTAATATAGCCCAATCAATTAAGTGGCAGCCTGAACAAGAGTGGCCAACCATGTTGAAATACCTAGATTTAACACGCGTAAATTATGATGCCGACCTTATAGTTTGGCCTGAATCTGCTATTCCTGCGTTAGAGCCCGCAGTACAAGACTATTTGGATACGGTAAATCGCTCTGCGATTTTAAACAACAGCGCAATAATTACAGGTTTAATTAACTATAACTTTGAAAGTAAAGAGTACTTCAATGCGCTACTCGTTTTAGGTAAGAAGAATACCGAAGATGAGCAAGGTTATTATTATAATCACAGTAATAGATACTATAAAAATCACTTATTACCTATCGGTGAGTTCGTTCCATTCCAAGAATTGCTTCGCCCTATTGCACCTTTTTTCAATTTACCTATGTCGTCTTTCACTGCAGGTAACTACGTCCAACCCAATTTGATCGCTAATAATTTACATATATTGCCGCTAAACTGCTTTGAAATAGCTTTTCCAACGCAATTAGCTGCCAATTATACCGATGATACCGATATGATTTTAACTGTCAGTAATGATGCCTGGTTTGGTGATTCTCATGGCCCGCATCAGCACTTTGAAATTGCCCGAATGCGTGCACTAGAATTTGGCCGTCCATTAGTAAGGGCAACAAATAATGGTGTTACAGGTATGATAAATCATTTAGGAGAAGTGACTGCGATTGCGCCACAATTTGAAGAAGTAGTGTTGCGGGGAACAGTCGAGTTTGTTAAAGGTGATACACCTTATAGCCAATGGCCAAATCTTATATTATGGCTAATGATATTGGTACCGATAACCTTAATGAAAATATTTAAGCTTTAGCATTAGACATGCTATCACGATAACTTTGCTTGATAAGGAGAATAAATAAAGTGAGCTAAGACAACACTTTATTTATTTTTCGCTTTATTATCTTTTTTGTTTTGGGTGCAATGACGTTTTGTTACGGCCGGTTTCTTTTGAGCTATACAAAGCAGCATCAGCACATTCAATCCAAGCTTCGGGACTAGTCATTCCTTCATCTACTTCAGCTACACCAATACTTATGGAGTAATTAATATCAATGTCATTGTAAGTAACAGTAGCTGCCGCAACTTCTCTACGAAGTCGCTCAGCGAATACATAGGCATTTTTAAGTGGAGTATCAGCCAATAAAATAGCAAACTCTTCGCCACCATAACGACCACAAATATCAGTTTCTCTCACATGAAGACGAATAAAACTAGCGAGGTGACGTATAACCTCATCGCCCACTACATGACCATAGCTATCATTAACGTTTTTAAAATGATCAATATCTAGCATCACTAATGAACTAGCATGCTGACTTCGACCCCAACGCTTATATTCTGCTAATAAGCATGACTCCCAATGGGCACGATTAAATAATTGAGTTAAACCATCGGTTTGACTCAGTATTGCCAACTCTTCATTAGCCTTTTTCAAGCCTTGCTTATGAACCGCATTGTCGGTGACATCATAAACTAATAAGCACAAATGGCTAACATCACCGGTAGATGACAAAAGCGGAATAAATGTAGTGTTCTGATACATAAAATCAGCGCTACCCGTTACAGGGCGATAACTATCAAACTTAAATAAGTAAGGTCTTTGCTCCCATATAGTAAAAGCTTTGTTTTTCAGTAAAAAAACGGACTCTGCCTTACGAGTGAACCAGTCTCTAGGGATTTCGTCAAATAAATCAAAGATCAACTTCCCCTTTACTTGGCGGGGTAATAAACCACTATGGTTTTCCATAAAACCATTAAATATTTGAATGGTAAACTCTTTATCTAACACAACAAGACCAACATCAATGTTATGTAACATTTCCATTAGCCAATGTAGTTCATTTAATTGTGATTTTTCTAACGTCATAACCCATTCCTGTCGTCGCTTAATCGCGCTAGCTCATACCTACTTTATTAATAACAAGTAATTTATACTTTAAAATTTACTCAATTAGATAGGCTAGTTTATTGTTAAGTGTTTGCATCGATTTTTCCGTAAAGAGCAATAACAAGTCACACTTTATTGGATAGTTTTCTATGCTATAACTAATTTCTATTGCGAGTGTTTTTTTCCATTTATTGGCATTGTTAGCAATTAAGTCCGAAATCTTTCTATGTTGCCCTAACACCTCTGGGTGTCCTTGACTAAACTGAATATCGAGTTGTTCTGATATCCCTTTTAAACAGGCGCCAATAAGTACATTTGCCAAGTCCATTAATAGCTCTAATTCAGTGCCCATGTCTGCATCGTATTGATAATTCATCAAAGACGCGACATCTTTAAAACTTGAATCGTTAAGGATTAATAGCGCTTCCCCTGAAATCCCCGCACTAATAAACCCCTGACAAATACCTGATGTACTTTCATGGTTTTCAATGTCTTTTAGCGCCATTCGAAGCTCACTGACTTCGATGAAGTTAACATTGGGAATAGGTAACTCAACAAACACATTGAGTAAACGGGCAAGCAAGTCACCTGCTCGCCCCATGGCCACATTGGCAATTTCTTGATAACAATCCCGGACATCGGTTGATAAAGTAATATCAGGATCAGAAGACTGTGCTTCACTGTCAACAGGTGGAGTATTTACTTTAGTAACTATAAGCTTATCCACAGTATTTACGACGACGGCCACAGGAGCTTCAGGTACACTTTTCGGTAATTCTAATTCATCAAATGTATTTGTTTCTTCATTAGAAAAAATCCCATAAGAGGAAAGCACTTTAGTGAGAATATCTTTATTGATAGGTTTTTGAATGAAGCCCAGTGCTCCTAAACTCGTAACACGTTGATGAGCCTCAGGTTGAATATCTCCTGATATCACTATGGTAAGTGTTGGTAAGTCTTGGGCTAAAATAGCTTCAAGCACTTGATAGCCATCCATTTTCGGCATATTAAGGTCAAGTAAGAGTACATCACCTTTACCTGCCTTTATCGCTTCAATTCCTTCAACACCATCAGCGGCAAAACTGATATCTACATCCCAACCATCTGGTAATGAACGCGCAACTTGCTTGCGTGCCATATTAGAATCATCACAAATTAATAATTTGGTGGTCATATTAATCTTAGGCCTTACATAAACGATAACTAAACAATAACAACGGCCGATTATATTCTCGTTACCATTCAAAGTGCAGGATTTCAGCGTGATTTTGAACAACTTTAGGTAAGTAAAAAAATGAATTCAAATCGATCGAATTTATCAAACGCTCTGAAATAGTCATTTTAATTGGTAACGGCTATGAAAATATCTAACCTCTATAGATAACCTTAAAGTATCCAACATAAAACACAATGATTAAGTTCTATTTATAGAATTTTTATTGCTAAACGGCTAAAATAATTTAACCTTAATCATTAATTTCGATAAACCATGAATTTTCCTACTTCAAACATCACTTTATGCGCCTTTTTTATCGGCAGTTTGACCCTTGCTTTTAATAGCCATAGCGATAACTTTGACTCAAATAAATTGCAATCAACACAGAACCTAGTCAAAGCAGGAGATAAATATATCACCCTCTTAGGGCAACAAGTAAATGTTGGCGAACAAGCACCTCAGTTTAAGGTCTGTCTCTTATACACATCTGACGCTGCCGACGAAGAGGATAGTGTAGA
>CAJXRC010000180.1 GCA_913058405.1 uncultured Colwellia sp.
AGATCTAGTACGGTCTCGTGGGCTCGGAGATGTGTATAAGAGACAGGTATTTTACCTTAGAAATATGCCCCTGCTGGTATAACGATAAAGCAATATTGTAATGAAAACTTGGCATCAAAAAATCAGATGGCTTGCGTTCTAATAGCGTTAGGTATTCCTTTGGAAAGTCATTTTCAAAGTACCTTAATTGAGTATGTCTATTGAGGGGCTTAAAAGAGGAATAGGATACCTTTACATTGGTCAATGCAGAGTTATCAGGACCATTATTTTTTTGACAGCTTTCCGAAAGATGAACCCCTATGTCATTTTGATACTTAATTGGTGTACCTAAACGCCAATGTTTTTTGATCCCTCTTCCTGAATGCATTTCTTGCAATATAGGTGTGTCAGCATTAATACTTTCTGCCCATGGTATGTTATCTAATACAATTGCCCTCACCTCTTTTTTCTCCCCATGGTAATACCTATTTAACACCGCAATATTATGCGAAAACATTTCGTGCTGCACCCCTTGGCATTTGTCATGGCCCTTAATTAAGGGATATTCATCAACAAACCCAAGTAAATGACTAACTTCATGACTCAAAACAGCAGAGTTATCGTTAGTGTCAAAATACAATATGCCTAAATGCACGTTAGCTCCGCCTTCTTTTAACATTAAACCAATATGTCGGCTATTTACCTTTGTCGTAATACTTTGCCAGCGACTTTCGTCACAAGTGATAGCTTCTCCTGTTTGAGCTATACAATCGATCTGCTTGATACTAATATATCGTGGCGTTGAAAAGCATACGTATTTCGCAAGTGGCTGTTGTACCTTAAAGCGTTCAACTAGCGCATCAATATGCCTTAAATGGCTTAAGTTAGTAGCAAAAAGTTGCAAGCTAGTGAGACAAGTTGATGAGTTTTCAACACTGATGGTCTCTTTAATGTTCACCTTGTCTATAAGTGTTTGCTTTTTATCTATGACTGAGTATTTTTCTATATCCGATAATAAACGCTGAGCTTTAGTATTCGTGAGGATAAACTCATTCGAGCTCACTAAAAATTTAACCTGCTTAACATCACCTAATTCAATAAATATGTTTATACGTAGCAGTAACACAGCTTCGGCTAAATCATCATCTGGTAATTTGTCAGGTAAGCTCGTCAATGCAGCTTGTGCTTTAACAATCTGACCTTTCCCATAATAGAACTGAGCAAGAAGAAAATGTGCCTTTTGTGAACCCAAACGAATGGCTTGCTCAAACCACATAATGGTCTTATTCGTTTGCATAAGGTTGGGTTCTTTTTCTGCGGCTTGTTGATACCAATGGCCAAGTTTTAAAGCCGCGAGGATTTGGTTTTTTGCTAACTCTCGGTTAAGTGTCAGCCATTCAATGCTGCCTACAGCAGTTTTCTGTTCTTCAATGGCTAATGCGATAATATGATTATGCTTGAGTGCAAAAGCCAATTGTCCTTTTCGATAATCATCATTAGAGAGTTGTTCTGTTAAATAAGCAGACAAAAAAAATGAGCTCGATGATAAGAAGATCATCGAGCTCATTATAAGTATGAAAAAATAAACTTTACTAAGAGACATTTTGATAGTTAAGTCATTTTTATTGAATTGTTAAAGCTGTGGTTGTGCGGCTTTTTTAGTACGCATTAAATCTAACTCAAGTTTTGCGTATCTGTGTTCAACAAACTCATAAACATTAGTACTTAATGCTAGTTTAAAATAATTTGCGGCACTACCACGGTAGCCTAATGTTTGATTATACTTACCTAAATAAAAATAAGCCTCACATAAACGTTCAGTCAGTTCCTTATTTGATCTAACATCCTTTGTTAAACCTTTAACAAATTCCGCTTGCGAAATTTCGCCTAAATAAAGGTAAACAACCTGTTTAGCCCACGTGCGTTCATCTACAATTTCAGCACGTTGTTTCAATGAATATTTTGCCGCAAGAGGATCAACTTCATACTCAGTTAAATACAACCATAATAAACGGTATGGGTCATCTTGCTGCTTTTGGTGAAAAGCCTTGAAATCGATACTAGCAAGTTCTGGTCTAGAGCCATAATAAAGCGCTATTCCTCTATTAAGGTATGCATACTCATGCTCCGGCGCTAAATCTAATGCCGAATCAAATTGTTCATAAGCTTGAGCAAACTCTTGTAATTGGGTGTAGTGAATACCTAAAAAATTATAGGCGTCAATTAAGTCAGGCTTCAATTGCAACGCATGAGAAAAATCAAATCTTGCCAATGATCTTAAGCCGACACTGTCATATAAAACACCACGGTCATAAAATAACTGTGCTCGTTGATCTTCAGTTATTTTCGCTCTATTTATTACTTCAGTTAAACGCGCAATCGCTATTTCACTTTTATAATTAATCGCGAGCGGCTCGGCAATTACAATATTATTCATTATGGATGAAGAAACATTATCGTTACTATTTAGCTGACTTGAGGCACATCCCTGAGTCAACAGCACACTACCTAAGAGTAAAATAAGAATAATTGTTTTGATAAATGAATGCACAAAAAATGCCTTAATAATAAATAACTAACAACAGGATTCATTTCATTATAAACAAAAAAGGAGCCCTATGGCTCCTTTTTACTTAATGAAATGTAAAAGTTTTTTACTAAACTATTACTTTATATAACTACTCAGCAGCTGGTGTTGCTTCAGCAGCTGGTTTTTCCATCGCTTCTTTGATACTTAAACGTACACGGCCTTGACGGTCAACTTCAAGAACCTTAACTTTCACTTCTTGACCTTCAGTTAATACTTCACTCACGTTATTAACGCGCTCTTCTGAGATTTGTGAAATATGTACTAAACCATCTTTACCTGGAAGTACGTTAACAAATGCACCGAAATCAACGATACGTACAACTTTACCAGTGTAAAGCGTACCTACTTCGATTTCAGCTGTTAATGCTTTAATACGGTTAATCGCATCTTCTGCTTGCTCACCAGAGGTTGCAGCAATTTTAACAGTACCGTCATCTTCGATTTCAATAGTCGTGCCTGTTTCTTCAGTAAGTTGACGAATAGTTGCGCCGCCTTTACCAATGATGTCACGAATCTTGTCTTGGCTAACTTTCATTGTATGAATACGTGGTGCAAATTCAGAGATTTCATCTCTGTGACCACCAATAGCTTCATCCATAACAGATAAGATATGAGTACGTGCAGCTTTTGCTTGGTTTAAAGCAATTTGCATGATTTCTTGGGTAATGCCTTCAATTTTAATATCCATTTGAAGAGCAGTAATACCACCTGTAGTACCCGCAACTTTAAAGTCCATATCACCTAAGTGATCTTCATCACCTAAGATGTCAGAAAGAACAACGAATTTTTCGCCTTCTTTAACTAGACCCATTGCAATACCAGCAACAGAAGCTTTAATTGGAACACCAGCATCCATAAGAGCTAATGAAGTACCACATACAGAAGCCATTGAAGATGAACCATTCGATTCAGTGATTTCAGAAACAACACGAACTGCATACGGGAATTCTTCAAGAGAAGGCATTACCGCTAACATACCGCGTTTCGCAAGACGGCCATGGCCAATTTCGCGACGCTTAGGGCTACCAACAAATCCAGTTTCACCTACACAGTATGGAGGGAAGTTGTAATGAAGCATAAACGGGTCAGTTTTGTCACCCATTAACGTATCAAGACGCTGTGCATCACGTTGAGTACCAAGTGTAGCCGTTACTAATGCTTGTGTTTCACCACGTGTAAATACTGAAGAACCATGAGTTCTTGGTAATACACCCGTCATAACATCTAAAGCACGGATTGATTCAGGATCGCGACCATCGATACGAGGGTTACCATCTGTAATACGACCACGTACCACTGTTTTTTCAAGGTCGTGAAATAAATCTTTAACTTCTTGAACGTTTACATCTGCATCTTGTGCTAGTAATGCTTCAACTACAGAGTTACGAATTTCTTTGATATTTTCGTAACGAACAGCTTTTTCAGTAATTTGGTAAGCTTCGTTTACCTGTGCTTCAGAAAGCTCAGCAATTTTAGCTTGTAGTTCAGCGTTTTTAACTGGTGCAGTCCAATCCCATACAGGAGTATTAACTTCAGCTTTAAACTCTTTGATTGCTGAAACAGCAACTTGCATTTGCTCGTGACCATATACAACAGCACCAAGCATAACTTCTTCAGATAAAACATCAGCTTCAGATTCAACCATTAATACGGCAGAATCAGTACCAGATACAACTAGGTCTAATTGGCTAGATGGTAATTCAGCTTGAAGCGGGTTAAGAAGATATTGACCATCAACATAACCAACACGTGCTGCGCCAACAGGACCATTAAATGGAGCACCTGAAATAGCTAATGCAGCAGAAGCACCAATAAGTGAAATGATATCTGGGGCAATTTCAGGGTTAACTGAAACAACTGTGATAATAACTTGTACTTCGTTAGTGAAACCTTCTGGGAATAACGGACGAAGTGGACGGTCAATTAGACGTGCAATAAGTGTTTCTTCTTCTGAAGGACGACCTTCACGTTTGAAGAAGCTACCAGGGATTTTACCTGCAGCATAAGCACGCTCTTGGTAGTTTATTGTTAGCGGGAAGAAATCTTGACCTTCTTTCGCTTCTTTTTTAGCTACAACTGAAACAAGTACACACGTATCGTCCATGCTTGCCATAACTGCTGCTGATGCTTGACGTGCGATTGCGCCCGTTTCAAGCGTTACAGTATGTTTACCGTATTGAAATTTTTTAGTAATTGGATTTAACATCTAATTAATTTCCTTAAATTTGTCTTTATTAATAATATTTACCAATCTGTACAATTATTTATTCACTGAGTATTTTTAGGTTAAATATATGAATATTCAACCTTACTTAGTCGAACAAAAAATTATACAGTTTGGATTGGTTTGTGTTGAAAAAGTTAGACTTACCACTTTTAATTGCGTTAAAAAATAGTCGGTGTAAATTTTCACGGTCATTATACTAACTGAGCGTGTGAATGCTAGCGCCAATGGGCAATTATTACTTTAAAGCACAAATTTATGCGCACTTTTAGAAACTTATGGTGAAAGTGTAAACAACAGAAAACAAAAAAGGAGCCAATTGGCTCCTTTTAGTCGTTTAAGTTACAGTCGTTAGCAATTGCTATTAACGACGTAGACCTAATTTACCGATTAACGCGCCGTAACGGTCAACGTTTTTACCTTTTAAGTAATCAAGTAATTTACGACGTTGTGCTACCATGCGTAATAAACCACGACGTGAATGGTGATCATGGATGTGCGCTTTAAAGTGACCTTGTAAGTGGTTGATTTGTGTAGTTAACAAAGCAACTTGAACTTCTGGAGAACCAGTATCACCTTCTGATTGAGCATATTCTGCAACGATTGCAGCTTTTTCTGTAGCATTTAAAGACATAATAAAATCCTTAGTGTGTTAACCCTACCCTCAATATTAACTGAGTTAAGAGTAATTAAAATACGCATCAAGCCAAACACTAATTTAGCCTTGATGACGAAAGAGCGCGTATTCTAGCAGCCAATAACTAAAAAGCAAGCGATTAGTGCGTAAGTCCGCTTTATTAATTCACTTGCTTCTTAATACCCGTTCCAGTTGATTTCTGAAGCCTCGGTTATTGTGGCTATATAGTAGCCTAACTCGCTAGTACTGTTCTAAGACAACGATACGTTTAGGCGCAAGCAAACCGTCATCATTAATAAAACCAACACCAATAAATTCAGCATTAGCATCATTTTCATCTTCGCCTAAATAGACTTGGACACTACCCTTTTCAGGTTGATTATACGCTTGGACAGGATTACCGTGACGCAAGAAGTTTGCTGACATATCATCGACATAAACACAATGCATACCATCAACGGCACTATTCATAGGTAATAATAACGGGTCAAGTACATCAGACGGTGTTATTTCATCTTCAATAGCTTTTTCAAGCAATGCTTCAAGCTCAGGCAATGTAACCATTTTATCAATAGGGTAATTACCTACCGCTGAACGCCTAAGATGTGCCACATGTGCACCACAACCTAATAATTCACCTAGATCATCAACAATAGTACGAATATAAGTTCCTTTAGAAACATGGATACTTAATTCAACTTCATCATGCTCAAAGCGTAATAACTCAAGGTTAAACACCGTGATATCACGTGATTCACGCGGTACTTCAATCCCTTCTCTCGCATACTTATACAAAGGTTGTCCTTTGTGTTTAAGTGCTGAGTACATTGAAGGTACTTGCTGAGTTGTACCACGAAAGCTTTCTAAAGCTATCGCTAATTGTTCACTTGAAACGTCAACAGCTTTGGTACTAACGACTTCACCACCAGCATCACTTGTTGTTGTACGAACGCCTAGTTTAGCTGTTACTTGATATGTTTTATCGGTATCAAGTAAATACTGTGAGAACTTAGTTCCCTCACCTAAACAAATGGGTAACATACCAGTTGCTAAAGGATCTAGTGCCCCCGTATGACCAGCTTTCTGTGCAAAATAAATACGCTTAACAGTTTGCAATGCATGGTTTGATGACAATCCATGAGGCTTATCTAATAACAAAACACCATTGACCGGACGGCCTTTTCTACGTTTTGCCATGACTTATTCGCCTTGCTCACTATCAACATTTTTTTCGTCGTCAACCTGAGTATCATCAACTTCTGTGTCGCTATTTTTATCACTTGCGACAGCTTGGTCAACCAAGGCACTCATGCGAACACCTTCGCTCATTGAACTATCATAAACAAAGCGTAAATGCGGCATAATGCGTGCACGTAGACGTTTACCTAATAATGAACGAATATACCCCTCAGCTTCGGCTAAGACTTCTAGTGAGGCTTTAATTTCATCAGCATTATCATTGAAGAAAGTAACAAAAACCTTCGCGTAAGCTAAGTCGCGAGTTACTTCAACAGCAGAAACAGTTGTCATGCTTAAACGTGGATCTTTAATTTCGCGCATTAAAATAATCGCGATTTCTTTTTGGATTTGTTGACCAACTCGGTCAGTACGGGCATATTCTCTAGCCATCGTAAACTCCTTTGAAACTGTTATTCACAACAGTTTTCAATTATCAATAATTAACACAAAAGGGGCATAAGCCCCTTTTGAAAAATAGTTAACTATTAGCTCGAAGCTAGTTGGTTCAAATATAAGGCGGAAGTACGGAGTTGACGCATGTCAATGAGTACTTCCAACGCAATAGTTGATCCTACTAACAATGAGTTACTAGTTATAATGAACGCTTGATTTCAACTGTTTCGAAAACTTCGATTTGATCGCCAACACGTACATCATTGTAGTTCTTAACACCGATACCACACTCAGTACCGTTACGAACTTCTTGCACATCATCTTTAAAGCGACGTAATGATTCAAGTTCACCTTCGTATATAACAACGTTTTCACGTAATACACGAATTGGAGCGCTACGCTTGATGATACCTTCAGTAACCATACAACCAGCAATAGCACCGATCTTAGGCGATTTAAACACGTCACGTACTTGCGCTAGACCAATGATTTCTTGCTTAAACTCTGGCGCTAACATACCGCTCATCGCTTGTTTAACTTCTTCGATTAATGCGTAGATAACACTGTAGTAACGTAAATCAATGTTTTCTGCTTCAATCACTTTACGTGCAGAAGCATCAGCACGAACATTGAAACCAACAACAATAGCATTAGATGCAGCAGCTAACGTAGCATCTGTTTCAGTGATAGCACCTACACCAGAACCGATGATTTTAACTTTAACTTCGTCAGTAGATAACTTAAGAAGTGAATCACTGATTGCTTCAAGTGAACCTTGAACATCTGACTTAATAACAACATTTACTTCTGAAATGTCGCCTTCGGCCATACTAGCAAACATATTTTCAAGTTTTGCTTTCTGTTGACGAGCAAGTTTCACATCGCGGAATTTACCTTGACGGAATAACGCAACTTCACGTGCTTTCTTTTCATCTTTTACAACGGTCGCTTCATCACCCGATTGTGGAACACCACTTAAGCCGATGATTTCAACTGGGATAGATGGACCTGCAGATTGAATAGTTTTGCCATTTTCATCGCGCATTGCACGAACACGGCCATATTCTAAACCACAAAGTACAATATCACCTTGCTTCAATGTACCTTCTTGTACAAGAATAGTCGCTACTGGGCCACGACCTTTATCTAATTTAGATTCAACCACAACACCATTTGCCATTTTATCTATAACAGCAGTTAGCTCTAATACTTCAGATTGTAACAATATAGAATCAAGTAATTCGTCAATACCTAAACCAGTTTTAGCTGATACATGACAGAATTGAACTTCACCGCCCCACTCTTCTGAAAGTACGCCGTGTTGTGATAATTCACTTTTAACACGATCTGGATCTGCAGACTCTTTATCCATTTTGTTAACGGCAATAATGATAGGCGCTTCAGAGGCTTGAGCATGTTGAATTGCTTCAATTGTCTGTGGCATAACACCATCATCTGCAGCAACAACAATCACTACGATATCTGTCGCTTTTGCACCACGAGAACGCATAGCAGTAAAGGCAGCATGACCAGGAGTATCTAAGAAAGTGATCATACCATGACCAGTTTCTACGTGATAAGCACCAATATGCTGAGTAATACCACCCGCTTCGCCGTCAGCTACTTTTGCTTCACGAATGTGATCAAGTAGTGATGTTTTACCATGGTCAACGTGACCCATAATAGTAACAACCGGTGCACGAGTAATCTCTTCACCTGTGTGACTGCGATCCGCAAGTACAGCTTCTTCTAAAGCATTTTCTTTAACAAGTACAACTTCAAAGCCCATATCTTCAGCAACAAGTGCTGCAGTTTCTTGGTCAATGACTTGGTTGATAGTCGCCATAGCGCCCAACTTGAACATAGCTTTAACAACTTCAGCGCCTTTCTTAGCCATTTTATTAGCTAATTCAGCAACAGAAATTGTTTCGCCAATGCGAATGTCTTGTACTTTTGTTTCAACAGGTTTAGTAAAACCATGTTTCAAGCTTTGTGGTGCTGATAAAGTTTGTTTACGTCCTTTAGCATTTCGACCACCGCGTGCATTTCTATCAGCCGCTTTTTTCTTGCGACGACGACCAGCACCTTCATCTGCTGCATCAACTTTATCTTCAGCTTCTTGCGCATATTTAGATGATGTTACGTGAACAACTTCTTTTTCTTTGGCTTTACGTGCAGCTTCTTGCTCTTTCCAGCGACCTTCATTCTCTTCTGCTAATTTCTTAGCCGCATCACTCGCTTCTTTCGCTTCAGCTTCAATTTTCGCTGCCACTTCTTTTTCTTGAATTAAGCGCAGTTTTTTAGCTTCTTCTGTTTCAGCAATCTTTTCAGGTGCTTTTTCAACATTTTTAGCTTTTTCAACAGCTGCTTGTTTAGCTTTTGCTGCCGCTTCAACTTTTGCTGCCGCTTTACGTTCAGCTTCTACTTCTGCTTTAGCAGCAGCTACGCCTTTAGCATTTTCAGCTTCTTTAGCCGCAGCTTCAGCTTTCACTTTAGCTTCTTGTTCTAATAGAAGTGCTGCTTCAGCTTCAGCTTTCGCTGCTTCTTCCGCTAACTTTTCATCTTCTACATCACTACTGTCTCTTATACACATCTG
>CAJXRC010000181.1 GCA_913058405.1 uncultured Colwellia sp.
GAGATCTAGTACGGTCTCGTGGGCTCGGAGATGTGTATAAGAGACAGGTATTGCAGATGCTCTTGCTGATGTGGCTAGCCAAGTTTCAGATGAAGATTTAAACGAAGCTTTTTCTATCGTTTCTAAAAAAATGCAAGAATTAGAGCAAGCTGCTGCTAAAGAAGCTTCAGCTGAAGGCGAAAAATTCTTAGCTGATAATGCTAACCGTGATGAAGTTACTGTTACTGAGTCAGGTTTACAGTATGAAGTAATTACTACAGGTGAAGGTGAAAAACCTTCAGCTGAAAGCACTGTAAGTGTTCATTACCACGGCACATTTGCTAACGGTGATGTTTTCGATAGTTCTGTTGAACGTGGTCAACCGGCTGAATTCCCAGTAAATGGCGTTATTGCTGGCTGGACTGAAGCACTACAATTGATGACTGAAGGTAGTAAGTGGAAATTAACTATCCCTTATGATTTAGCATACGGTGAGCGCGGTTCTCAAGGTGCTATACCTCCTTATGCTACGTTAGTTTTTGATGTTGAATTATTAAGCATCAAATAATTATCGTATTATAATGAAAGCCCTCAATTGAGGGCTTTTTTTTAAGCTAAAACATGATGAATGAAGTAATACCATTCCGCATGAGTAAATGCTCAATGATTACGCCGATAAAACTGACAAAAGCAAGGCGCTTGATTGAGTAATAGCTGGTCATTGCGATTGAAAGCAACGAAGCTATTGTTAATTTTAACCAGTAAGGGTGAGTAAGTTTTATGCGGATTGGTATCAAGTTACAAGAACTTTTTAAACGCTATCAAGATGCATTTATTCATTACAATATTGATGAAGTAAGCAGTTGCTATCACTTACCATGCACACTAAATACACCTGATAAAGTTATTTTACTTTCAAGTCCATCTGATTGTCTTCAAGAGTTCGGTACTATATTTACCCAACTTAAAGAAGCTAAGACGAGTGGCATTATTGCAAAGAAGTCATCTTTTGAGCAGGTAAGTAAACAGATATATTTAGTGTGCATAGATTGGGATTTTATCGATGGCCAAGGGCAAGTATTTGCCGACTTTACTGCGATTTACCATGTGTTAGACAGTGAAGGGGCATTGAGAATAGTAAATGTTATTTCTCATGAGCTTGATAGCTCGTTATCATTAACTGAGCCACTAGATTGGTGACATCTATTCATTACGAATAGGAGTTGCTAATAGAAAATAGAAAAAATTAATTAAATTTATCGGCGGTTTCCGCTCTTATCAAAAGAACAGTAGAGAACAATATGAAAGTAAAAGTAGCTATTTTAGGTTGCAGTGGTCGAATGGGGCGCAATTTAATTCAGGCAGCTCATGAACATGCAAGTATCGAATTAGTTGGTGGTAGCGTACGTACCAGTTCATCTTTTGTCGATTTTGATCTAGGCGAGTTAGCAGGCATTGGTGCAATTGGCATTAAAACGTCAACTTCGCTAGCTCAAATGACTGCTGCTGATGTTTTTATTGATTTCACCTCGATAGAAACGACGCTAGAAAACCTTACTTGGTGTAATGACAACAACAAAGCGTTAGTTATTGGCACGACAGGCTTCTCTGATGAGCAAGTACAAGTTATCGAACAAGCAGGTAAAACAATGCCTGTTATTTTAGCGCCTAATACCAGTGTTGGCGTTAACTTAATGTTTAAGCTACTACAAGTGACAGCGAAAGCAATTGGCGATTATACAGATATAGAAATATTTGAAGCACATCACCGATTTAAAAAAGATGCTCCATCTGGCACTGCAGTCAAAATGGGACAAGTTATAGCAGATACGTTAGGGCGTGACTTAAATAAAGTTGCTGTTTATGGACGTGAAGGCATAACAGGCGAGCGTGATAGAGAAACTATTGGTTTTGCAACGGTTAGAGCGGGCGATATTGTTGGCGAACATACTGCCTTTTTCGCAGATTTAGGCGAAAGACTTGAAATTACTCATAAAGCTAGCTCTCGAATGACATTTGCTTTGGGCGCGATGCGTGCAGCATTTTGGCTAAATGATGCCGATGCAGGCTTTTATGATATGCAAGACGTACTCGGATTAAAAGATTAATGTTAATACCTAGTTAACATCTAGGTATTAATGAAATTTCACTATAGATAAGTGGTCTTTTCAGCCCTTTGACTAGTAAAAGCTAGGAAAAGCCAGAAAAGACTGAGTTTTTACATTTTATTACTAGACGAAAGTAAAGTACAAGCGTAAAATAAGTGGATTTTGTCAAAAATTTAGCTGAAAAGCGGTTTTTCACATCTATTTTTGTACGGGAAGTACTGTATACCAAGTTGATTAAATTTCTTCTCAACTCAGAGCTTTGCTCGATATTTACTAACAAGGCAAGTTTATTTAGATTTAGTCATTCTAGATCCAATAAACTTAACGTAGTTAGTGGATTTCGAACAAGCTCCCGAAGGGCGAATTTAAAAGGCCCATATACGGCGGTATTGATTTTGACAATAGAATTACTATTCTCTTCAATCAATACCTTGCCTATAAGCCTTTTAATTTTCGCTGAGTGTGAAAGAACTTAATCAACTTGGTATAATAAGCAAATGCATGGAGCACTTGCTGTTACATGCGCGTTTACGTTTATTTCTTCTTTGGAGGTTACATTGGCTACATCTGCTATTTTAGTGCTTGAAGACGGCACTGTTTTTAAAGGCACCGCAATTGGTGCACAAGGGTCGGCTGTTGGGGAGGTGGTATTTAACACTTCGATGACAGGTTATCAGGAAATACTTACCGATCCATCATATGCAGAGCAAATTATTACCCTGACTTACCCGCACATCGGTAACACTGGTACTAATAGCGAAGATAAAGAGTCAAATAGCATTGTTGCTAAAGGCTTGGTTATTCGTGATTTGCCATTACTTGCTAGTAACTTTCGAAATGAACAAAGTTTAAGTGATTATTTAATTGCTCATAATATTTTAGGTATTGCTGACATTGACACACGTAAATTAACGCGAGTTTTACGTGAGAAAGGTGCACAAAATGGCTGTATCTTAACACTTGATGATAGTAGCGATGAAAGCTTACAAACTGAAGCACTATCTCAAGCAAAAGCATTTCCTGGTCTTAAAGGCATGGATTTAGCTAAAGTTGTTTCAACTAAAGAACAATACGAATGGACTGACGGCAGCTGGTCACTTGATTTAAGTAATGGTGATAACAGCGGCACAGGTTTTACTAAACCTGATAGCTTTGATTTCCATGTTGTTGCTTACGATTTTGGTGCTAAACATAACATCTTACGTATGTTAGTTGACCGTGGTTGTAAATTGACTGTTGTACCTGCTCAAACACCAGCAAGTGAAGTGCTTGCAATGAACCCTGATGGAATTTTCTTATCAAATGGACCTGGTGACCCAGAGCCATGTGATTACGCAATTACTGCAATCAAAGAATTCTTAGAAACAGATATTCCTGTATTTGGTATTTGTTTAGGCCATCAATTACTTGGTCTAGCAAGTGGTGCAAGTACTGTGAAAATGAAGTTCGGTCATCACGGTGCTAACCACCCGGTGAAAGACTTTGCTCGTGATGTTGTTATGATTACTTCACAAAACCATGGTTTTGCTGTTGATGAAGCTAACCTGCCAGATAACTTAACAGTTACGCACAAATCTTTGTTTGATGATTCATTACAAGGTATACACCGTACTGATAAGCCAGCATTTAGCTTCCAAGGTCATCCTGAAGCAAGCCCTGGTCCACACGATGCAGCGCCGTTATTTGATCACTTCATTGATTTGATCAAAACCTACAAATCAAACAACGCTTAAACCGACAGACAAGAGAAGAGAGAAAAGAACATGGCAAAACGTACTGATTTAAAAAGTATCTTGATCTTAGGTGCAGGCCCAATTGTTATTGGTCAAGCCTGTGAGTTCGATTACTCAGGCGCGCAAGCGTGTAAAGCACTTCGCGAAGAAGGTTACCGAGTTATCTTAGTTAACTCTAACCCTGCAACAATTATGACTGACCCAGATATGGCCGATGCAACATACATCGAACCAATTCACTGGGAAGTTGTACGTAATATTATTGAAAAAGAACGTCCTTGTGCTGTTCTACCTACTATGGGTGGTCAAACAGCATTAAACTGTGCTTTAGAACTTGAAGCTAAAGGCGTATTGAAAGAATTTAATGTTGAAATGATTGGCGCTACTGCTGATGCAATTGATAAAGCAGAAGACCGTAGTCGTTTCGATAAAGCAATGAAAGCGATTGGCCTAGATACGCCAAATGCTGAAATTGTACATACGATTGAAGAAGCACACGCAGCAAGTAAGGTGTTAGGTTTTCCTTGTATTATTCGCCCATCATTTACTATGGGTGGCACGGGTGGCGGTATCGCATACAACATCGAAGAATTTGATGAGATATGTACGCGTGGTCTAGACCTTTCTCCAACGTCAGAGTTATTGATCGATGAATCATTAATTGGTTGGAAAGAGTATGAAATGGAAGTGGTTCGCGACAAAAATGATAACTGTATCATTATTTGTGCGATTGAAAACTTCGACCCTATGGGAATTCATACCGGTGATTCAATCACAGTTGCACCAGCGCAAACGTTAACAGATAAAGAATACCAAATCATGCGTAACGCTTCTTTAGCGGTATTACGTGAAATTGGTGTTGAAACAGGTGGTTCAAACGTACAGTTTGGTATTTGTCCTAAGACTGGCCGTATGGTTATTATCGAGATGAACCCACGTGTATCACGTTCATCTGCACTTGCTTCAAAAGCAACAGGTTTCCCTATTGCTAAGATTGCAGCTAAGTTAGCAGTAGGTTACACCTTAGATGAATTGACCAATGATATTACTGGCGGTAAAACACCAGCATCATTTGAACCAACCATTGATTACGTTGTAACTAAGATCCCACGTTTTAACTTCGAAAAATTTGCTGGCGCAGAAGATAGATTAACTACGCAAATGAAGTCTGTTGGTGAAGTTATGGCTATTGGCCGTAACCAACAAGAATCTATGCAAAAAGCATTACGCGGTTTAGAAGTTGGCGTAAATGGTTTTGATTCAATTGTTGACGTAACTCAGCCAGGTGCAAAAACTAAAATAATGCATGAGCTTCAAGAAGCTGGCGCTGATCGTATTTGGTATGTAGCTGATGCATTCCGTTTAGGTTTAACGGTTGAAGATGTTTACAGAACAACCATGATTGACCGTTGGTTCTTAGTACAAATTGAAGATATCGTTTTAGAAGAAGCTAAAGTTAGCGAAGGCGGTTTAAAAATATTAAACCCTGAATATTTACGTAAACTTAAACGTAAAGGTTTTGCCGATTCTCGTTTAGCTGACCTTATTGGTGTTTCTGAAGCTGAAGTACGTAAAAAGCGTCATAACGCGGATATTTTCCCAGTCTACAAACGTGTTGATACCTGTGCTGCAGAGTTTAGTTCTGATACTGCTTACATGTATTCCACTTACGATGAAGAATGTGAATCAAACCCTACTGACAAAGAATCAATTATGATTTTAGGTGGTGGCCCTAACCGTATTGGTCAAGGTATTGAATTTGATTACTGTTGTGTTCACGCAGCATTAGCACTTCGTGAAGATGGTTATGAAACAATCATGGTTAACTGTAACCCTGAAACTGTTTCTACCGATTACGATACGTCAGACCGTTTATACTTTGAATCAATTACTTTTGAAGATGTACTTGAAATTGTACGTATTGAAAAACCTAAAGGCGTTATTGTGCAGTACGGTGGTCAAACACCACTTAAATTAGCACGTGCTTTAGAAGCGGCTGGTGTGCCAATTATCGGTACTTCTCCAGATGCGATTGACCGCGCTGAAGATAGAGAACGTTTCCAACAAGCTGTTGACCGTTTAGGTTTATTACAACCAGAAAATGCCACAGTAACATCAATAGATGAAGCGATGGCAAAAGCTGAAAGTATCGGTTTCCCATTAGTTGTTCGTCCATCTTATGTACTTGGTGGCCGCGCGATGGAAATCGTATATGACTTAGATGATTTACGTCGTTATATGACTGAAGCTGTGAGTGTTTCTAACGATTCACCAGTATTGCTTGATCACTTCCTTGATGATGCAATTGAAGTTGATATTGATGTTGTTTGTGATGGCACCGATGTTGTTATTGGCGGCATTATGCAACACATTGAACAAGCGGGTGTTCACTCAGGTGATAGTGCTTGCTCACTACCAGCGTATAGCTTAAGTCAAGAAATCCAAGATGTTATGCGTAAGCAAGTTACAGACTTAGCGTTTGAGTTAGGTGTAATTGGCTTGATGAACACGCAAATGGCTGTTAAAGACAACGAAGTTTACTTAATTGAAGTAAACCCACGTGCTGCTCGTACAATTCCATTTGTATCGAAAGCAACGTCAGTACCATTAGCGAAAGTTGGTGCACGTGTAATGGCTGGTAAATCACTGAAAGAGCAGGGTATTACTAAGGAAGTTATTCCAGCATACTTCTCTGTTAAAGAAGTCGTTATCCCGTTTAATAAGTTCCACGGCAGTGATCCTCTAGTTGGCCCAGAAATGCGCTCAACAGGTGAAGTAATGGGCGTAGGCGATACGTTTGAAGAAGCGTATGCTAAAGCAAACCTTGGTGCTGGTGTTTCTGTTCCTAAAACGGGTCGTGCGCTAATTTCAGTTCGTAACAGCGATAAAGTTCGAGTACTAGAATTAGCTAAAATCATGGTTGATTTAGGTTATGATATCGATGCGACTCACGGTACTGAAGTGATTTTACGTGAAGCGGGCGTTCCTGTTAGACGTGTTAATAAAGTACACGAAGGTCGTCCACATATTCTTGATAGAATTAAAAATAGCGAATACAGCTACATTATTAATACAACAGAAGGCCGTAAAGCCATTGAAGATTCTAAAGTATTACGTGGTGGAGCATTACGTTATAAAGTGGCTTATACAACAACATTAAATGCTGCATTTGCTAGTTGTATGGCTCATGCTGCGGATGAAATGAGTATTGTTCGCTCTGTACAAGAGTTACATAATACGTTGTAAATGGAATACATAAAGCTTAAATTCTTGAGAGATTTTAAGCTTATTTAAAGTATTTAAAGGTGGTTATCTCCTATTTATAGGGAGTTAACCGCCTTTATTGTTAGAATGAGATGATAATAATGACTAAATATCCAATGACCCTTCGTGGTGCTGAACTGTTACAAGCAGAACTTAAAGTCTTAAAAACAGAAAAACGTCCTCGTATCGTAAAAGATATTGCTGATGCCCGTGAACACGGCGATTTAAAAGAAAATGCCGAATACCATGCGGCAAAAGAAGAGCAGGGCTTTTGTGAAGGCCGTATACAAGATATCGAAGGTCGTTTATGTAACGCGCAAGTAATTGACGTAACGACAATACCTAACCATGGTAAAGTTATTTTTGGTACCACTGTTACCTTATTGAATTTAGATACCGAAGTTGAAGTAACGTATCAAATAGTAGGTGATGATGAAGCTGATTTTAAAACGGGCCGTATTTCAGTTAACTCGCCTATAGCTCGTGGCTTAATTGGTAAAGAAGTTGACAGTGAAATTGAAATAACAATTCCTGGTGGTGTAGTAGAGTATGAAATTGTTGCTGTTGAACATATCTAACAACACCTTGTTATAATAAATTAGTGTAAGCAGTTGTTGCAGTAAGCTTTGTTACTACTGTTTAAATAAAAGGCCACAAACATCATGTTTGTGGCCTTTTTTGTGATAATCGACTCATTTTCGCTGTATTTAGACACCCTTAATAAAGTCATTTTACGGTTGTTGATCTTGTAATCTTGTTATCGGCACTTGCAAATGTTTTATAATGATGTAATCTTTTTGATATCAAAGTGATATCACTTGTTGTTTTTATAAGGAGTTTACATGAACGAGAAAATAGGTTTTTCAATTAGTGGTTATGGTGTTTTCACTGCCCTATTAGTGGCAGCAGCTTTTATTGTGAGCCAAGCCGCGGTTGGTAATATAGAAATTATGACGGTACTGGTCTTTATATTGATGGTTGCAGCAATCCCAGGGTTTTTTATGGTGCAACCAAATCAAGCCAAGGTCATGACTTTTTTTGGTAGCTATGTTGGTAGTGTCAAAGCAACGGGTCTTCGTTGGACTATTCCACTGTTTGCGCGCAAGACAATTTCATTAAGGATTCGTAACTTTGAATCGAGTCAAATGAAAGTCAATGATAAGCACGGCAACCCTATTGAGATTGCTACCGTCGTGGTTTGGTCGGTAAATGATACCGCTGAGGCCGTTTTTGAAGTAGATGATTATCTCAGCTTTGTTACTATACAGAGTGAATCAGCTTTACGAAATATGGCAATAAGTTATCCGTACGATCAACATGAAGGTGATCAAATAGCGCTTCGTAGCCACCCAAAGGAAGTTTCTGCAGCCTTAATAATAGAGATACAACAGCGATTAGAAAAAGCGGGTGTGAAAGTACATGAAGCACGTATCAGTCATTTAGCGTATGCGCCAGAAATTGCCAATGCTATGCTGCAAAGGCAACAGGCTTCTGCGATAATTGCCGCACGTCGACTCATTGTTGATGGCGCTGTGGGCATGGTAGAAATGGCACTCAAACAATTATCCGATAAAGATATTGTTGAATTAGATGAAGAGCGTAAAGCCACTATGGTAAGTAACCTATTAGTCGTTTTATGCAGCGATAAAAGCACACAACCAGTCGTTAATACAGGCAGTTTGTATTAATTTCAATGAGCCTAAATAGGAAAAGTAATGGCAGCTAAAAAAAACTTCCCGCTTAGGATAAACCCTGAAGTTTTGGCGGCAATGCAGCGTTGGTCAGATGATGAACTGCGAAGCGTTAATGCTCAAATTGAATATGTATTAAGAAAAGCTTTGGTTGAATCAGGGCGAGTGAAACTGACTCAAAAAGTGGTGACTATTGTGGAAGAAGGGGAAGGTGTTTTGAAAGACACGCCCTCTAATGAGAAATGACCCAGAGGTTAAAATAAAAAATGACAGCAATTGCTGTCATTTTTTATTGTAAATTTTTATCTAGCAAAGCAAAGGTAAAATTAAACCTTAGGGATTCTAATTTTATTTTCTTCACTTTTACGATAAATAACTAGCGTTTTACCAATTACTTGAATTTTAGTCGCATTAGTTTCACGACAAATAGCTTCAACGATTAACGTTTTAGTTTCTTTATCATCAGTTGGGATTTTCACCTTGATTAGCTCATGGTGATTAAGTGCGTAATCAATCTCTGCTACAACCGCTTCTGTTAAGCCATTATTGCCAAGTAAAACTACTGGTTTTAAAGGGTGTGCTACGCCTTTAAGGTGTTGAATTTGTTTTTTGTTTAAGCTCATTACTAAATTTCGTTATCTGTTGCCTTGAATTGCCGCCATTTTACCCCTGTCTCTTATACACATCTCCGAGCCCACGAGACCGTACTAGATCTCG
>CAJXRC010000182.1 GCA_913058405.1 uncultured Colwellia sp.
GCCTCTAAACCTTTAAATTCTCGCTAAGCGATCACTTTCTTAGATGGAATGGTATAACATGGCTATGCAAGATGACCTAGACTTTGATTAAAATCAGATTGCCTTGTGTTATTTTTGACACTTAATGGACAATGTTCTTCAATATTTACATAATAAAAATAGAGTTTTTTCAGTTTAGACTATCGTGTGTGGGCTAAACGTATTAAAATAGCCGCGGTCTTTTGACCTCGGCTTTTTTTGTGCTTAAATTTTATTACTTTAACCGCGACAGGAATTTCTCCCTATGACAACCAATCCAAAACCTGCTTATCGACGAATTCTATTAAAACTCAGTGGTGAAGCACTGATGGGTGACGAGGGTTTTGGTATCGACCCAAAAGTCCTTGACCGTATGGCTCAAGAAATAAAAGAGTTGGTAGAAATGGGTATTCAAGTCGGTCTAGTTATCGGCGGTGGAAATTTATTTCGTGGTGCTGGTTTAGCTGAAGCGGGTATGAACCGTGTTGTTGGCGACCAAATGGGTATGCTTGCTACTGTAATGAACGGCTTAGCAATGCGTGATGCGCTTCATCGCGCCTTTGTAAATACACGCTTGATGTCTGCCATCGATCTAGCCGGTGTATGTGAACGTTATAATTGGGCAAATGCTATTAGCCTATTAAAGTCTGGCCGCGTTGTTATCTTTTCGGCAGGAACAGGAAATCCATTTTTCACTACTGATTCAGCTGCTTGTTTACGTGGTATTGAAATCGAAGCTGATGCCGTTTTAAAAGCGACTAAAGTTGATGGTGTTTACTCTGAAGATCCGGCAAAAAATCCAGAAGCCGAACTTTACACTGAACTAAGTTATGATGAAGTACTTGATAAAGAATTAAAAGTAATGGACTTGGCTGCCTTTACCTTAGCACGTGACCACAATATCCCTATCCGTGTATTTAATATGAATAAGCCTGGTGCATTGAAATCTGTCATCATGGGTAATGATGAAGGCACAGTCATTTCACACAAAAAACGTGCTGAAGCTTAAGTCAAATCTAAGGGGAATTAAGTCCGGAATACAAATGCCAGACTTAAATTAACTTATTAATATTTAGGAAAATTATCGTGATAGATGAAATAATTGAAGATGCTCAAGAACGAATGGGTAAAAGCATTGAAGCTTTAAAAATTAGCTTAAATAAAATCAGAACAGGCCGTGCTCATGCATCATTGCTTGATAACATTGTTGTGCAGTATTATGGAATGGATACTCCTTTAAATCAGGTTGGTAATATCTCGGTTCCAGATGCACGCAACCTTTCTATTACTGTTTTTGATAAAGGTATGATTGGTGCTGTTGAAAAGGCTATTTTAAAGTCTGACTTAGGTTTAAACCCACAGTCAAATGGCACATTAATTCGCATTCCATTACCACCACTAACAGAAGAGCGTCGTAAAGATCTTGTTAAAGTTGTTCGCGGTGAAGCCGAAGGCGGAAAAGTTGCTATTCGCAATATTCGCCGTGACGCAAACTCTGACTTTAAAAGTTTGTTAAAAGAAAAAGAAATCAGTGAAGATGAACATCATCAAGCTGAAGATTCGATTCAGAAAATAACAGATGTGTTTGTGAAGCAAGTGGATGAAGTGCTTGTAAAAAAAGAAGCAGAACTAATGGAAATATAAGTTAGTATAATACAAAACGCCATGTTGTTGCTCTCTAGCCAACTGGCGTTTTTTATTCATAACGACTTATAAATACAATGACTTAAATAATTAATGGAAAATTGTTAAGTGGAAAATACTGAAGCTTTAATTGGACAAGCTGATAATCAAAATATCCCTCAACATGTTGCTATCATCATGGATGGTAATGGCCGCTGGGCGCAATTACAAGGCAAAGGGCGCGTTGCTGGGCACAAAGCTGGTGTTGAATCTGTACGTCAGGTTGTTGCGACTGCACGAAAGTCTGATGTTAAGGCGCTGACACTTTTTGCTTTTAGTAGTGAAAATTGGCAGAGACCGGCAAAAGAAGTCAGTGTATTGATGGATTTATTTATGTATGTGTTAACGAAAGAAGTTAAACGTTTACATAAACATAATATTCGCTTTCAAGTGGTAGGCGATCTAAGTCGTTTTTCTGACAAACTACAAAAGAATATAGCTAAATCAGAGCAGCTTACTGCTGAAAATACCGGTTTAGTTTTATCTATTGCAGCAAATTATGGTGGTCGTTGGGATATTGTTCAAGCCGCTAAAAAACTAGCTAGTGACGTCAAACAAGGCACTATGTCGCTCGATGATGTCAATGAAGATACTCTCAATGAACAAACTTGTTTGGCAAACCTTCCAACACTAGATTTACTCATCCGGACTGGTGGTGATTACCGCATTAGCAACTTTCTCTTATGGCAAGCTGCTTATGCTGAACTTTATTTCACCGATACGCTATGGCCTGACTTTAATGAAACGCAATTTTTAAAAGCCATAAGCTGTTTTGATCACCGAGAACGTCGTTTTGGCAAAACTGGTGAACAAGCGAGAAACGAAAAAACATAATTGTTAAAAATATTGTTTATAAAAATATAATTAAAAATAGCAAACCGAGCTACATTACTCAGAGTTTGCCTGACTAGCGTATAGTCCATTACTAAAAAAGGGTAGCCCTTGTTAAAACAACGAATTATCACGGCTTTAATATTAGCACCAGCAGCAATCTCAGCAATTTTCTATTTGCCAATTAATTATTTTGCCATACTTTTAATGGCAATTGTCGGTATAGGTTCATGGGAGTGGGCTCGTTTTATGGGGTTGGTCGATACCATACAACGCTTAAGTTACGTGGTAATGACGAGTGCAATAATAGCTGCTTTATGGGTTTTATTACCAGTCGATGATACTTGGTTAGTGATTACTGGCGTACAACATGAAATAACATCAATACTCTGGTTAAGTGTTATTTGGTGGTTGTTTGCTGCTTTATTAATGTTTTTATATCCAAAATCGAGCGCATTTTGGGCAAATAATAAATTTATCATCGCCTTATTTGGTTGGCTAACCTTGGTACCTACTTGGCTCGCCTTTATGGTTTTACGTACTAATAGCTATCTTTTAGATGAGTTTCAAGGTGCACAGTTATTGATGTACTTGTTTATGTTAGTGTGGAGTGCTGATGTTGGTGCCTACTTTGTTGGAAAGTCACTAGGTAAGCGTAAACTAATGCCAAATGTTAGCCCTGGTAAAACGATAGAGGGGTTTTTAGGTGGTGTTGTTTGTGCCGGCATATTAACGGTAATAGTCGGACTTTCATTAGAGTGGTCAAGTGACAAGTTTATGACGGCTTTATTAGTTACCCTCTTGATTACCTCTATCTCTGTTTTAGGTGATTTAACGGAGAGTATGTTTAAACGTCAAGCCGGTGTTAAAGATAGCGGTACTATATTACCAGGTCACGGCGGCATTTTAGATAGAATAGATAGTCTCACGGCAACAGCACCTGTTTTTGCTCTTTGTTACATATTACTTGCTTGATAATATCTTTATCATCTCGCATTTTGATAAATTAATTGGGGTAAATACGTGTCAAAACGTCAACTTTGTATATTAGGTTCAACGGGCTCAATTGGTTGCAGTACACTCGATGTAGTCAGACTTCACCCTGATCGTTTTCAAGTAACTAGTCTGGCTGCGTACACTAGCGTAGACGTGATGTTTGAACAATGTGTGGAATTCAAACCTCAGCAAGTCGTGTTAGTTTCTGACGAGCATGCCGCTTTACTTATCCAGAGACTAGCTGATGCAGATGTCAGTGGCATTTCAGTCTTATCAGGTAAACAAGCCTTAATTGATATCGCAGAATGTCAAACTTCCGATACAGTGATGGCATCTATTGTCGGCGCCTCTGGTTTGTTACCGACTCTTGCCGCGGTTAATGCGGGAAAACGTGTGTTGTTGGCAAATAAAGAAGCATTGGTAACATCAGGCGCGATTTTTATGGCTGCAGTTAAAGCCTCTGGGGCAGAACTCTTACCTATAGATAGCGAACATAATGCTATTTTTCAATGTTTGCCATCTCAACAACAAGCTAAAATAGGGGAGTGCGAACTTCTTGCTAATGGCATCAGTAAAATATTACTGACAGGTTCTGGCGGACCTTTTAGAACTCGAGATATCGATACTTTAACATCAGTAACTCCCTCGCAAGCGTGCGCTCATCCTAACTGGGATATGGGGCGCAAGATATCAGTTGATTCAGCTACTATGATGAACAAAGGCCTTGAATTTATTGAAGCTAAGTGGCTTTTTAATGTCGAAGCTGAAGATATCCAAGTAGTCTTGCATCCCCAAAGCACGATACATTCCATGGTTCAATACAAAGATGGCTCTGTAATTGCACAAATGGGCAATCCGGATATGCGTACTCCGATCGCTCACGCTTTAAGCTTTCCTGATCGTATTGAATCTGGTGTCGCACCGCTAGACTTTTTTAATACTACTTCTTTTGAATTTCAAGCTGTTGATTTTGAAAGATATCCAAATCTAAAGCTCGCCATTGAAGCGTGTAAAGCAGGTCAAGCGGCTTGTACTGCACTCAATGCAGCCAATGAAATTGCAGTCGCTGCTTTTTTAGACGAAAAAATAAAGTTTACCGATATTTATAAAATAAATGAAACTTCTGTGAAAAAATTTGTCTCACAAAAGGTAGATAATATTAATGAGGTTATTGCCCTAGATAAGCAAGCACGTTCATTTGCACGAAGATTGTTAGCAGATTTCTCGCAAACAGAAGCGGTATCGCGACAGGGTAATATTTAACATGATGGACTTTTTGTGGAACCTAGCATCTTTTGTTATTGCGTTAGGTATCCTTGTTACCGTGCACGAATATGGGCATTTTTGGGTTGCTAGGAAAAACGGTGTAAAAGTTGAGCGTTTTTCTGTTGGTTTTGGTAAGCCACTTTGGCGCAAAATAGGAAAAGATGGCACTGAATATGTTTTGGCGATAATACCTTTGGGTGGTTATGTCAAAATGTTAGATGAGCGTATTGATGATGTAAAGCCTGAAGATAAAGATAAAACCTTTAACTCTAAATCAGTTTATCAGCGAATTGCCATTGTTGCTGCGGGCCCTTTAGCTAATTTTATCTTTGCTCTATTCGCTTTGTATATTATGTTTCTTATTGGTGTTCCAAGTGTCAAACCAATGATTGGTGATATTGTACCGAGCTCAATTGCTGCTAAAGCTAATTTACCAAAAGACAGTGAAATTATTAGTATTGCAGGTAGTACAACACGAGATTGGCAAGATGTTAACCTTGCGCTTATTGGACAGATTGGCAATAAAGAAATAACAATTAGAACAAAAAAAGGTGATAGCCAGTATATCTCTAGCGTTACTTTAGATACCCGTGATTGGAAATTTTCGCCTGAGAAAATGTCAGCTTTAACAAGTTTAGGTATTACGCCATATCGACCTAAAGTTCATAATGAACTAGCTGCGGTAGCCGAAACGAGTCCAGCAGAATTGGGCGGGCTGTTAGTTGGTGACAAGCTTATTGCTGTGAATGATGTATTAACCGACGATTGGGTCGCTTTTGCTAAAGAGATAAAGCAGTATCCTGATAAAGAAGTTTCAATCACTATCATGCGTAATGGTGTAACGCTTAAACCGCTTGTTATACCAAACAGTATTGAACAAGCGGGAAAAGTCATCGGATATATTGGTGTGGCACCTAAAGTTGATGCATGGCCAAAGTCATTACTCATTGAATTAAGTTATGGACCTATTGATTCTCTTAAGGAAAGTGCTCAACGAACTTGGAATTTGACGAGTTTAACCTTTAGCATGATAGGTAAGTTAATTACTGGCGATGTATCGGTAAAAAACCTAAGCGGCCCTATAGGTATTGCTCAAGGTGCAGGTAATAGCGCAAGTCATGGTTTTGTATACTTTCTAGGCTTTTTAGCCTTAATTAGTATTAATTTAGGAATAATTAACCTTTTACCGCTTCCAGTACTTGATGGCGGACACTTACTCTATTATCTTATAGAGCTTTTTACAGGTAAAGCAGTACCTGAAAAAGCCCAAGAGACAGGATTTAAGATTGGTGCCTTGGCGTTATTAATGTTGATGGCCATAGGTTTATTTAATGACTTTAGCCGGGTGCTAAGTTGAATGGTTTTAAAAATAATTGCTAATATTGCATTTATAAAAACGTGTGATTTTACGTTGAACAATTGAAAGAAAGGATACACTCTTTATTGCTATTAGGCTTTATAAGATTTCAAAGGAAGGACAAAGAAAGTCGAAGAGGCTAGTTTTAAGGTTGACGCCTTAACACTCTAATATTATTAGCATTGAATCATTAAATGTATTCAACCTAATGTTAGGGTCACTGCATTAGATTGAGTGTGTAGCTAACCGTTTTTATACAGAGAAGTAACGAAGTTTATAATATATGATCATGAAAAAAATTGCCTTAGCCCTACTTTTAGGTACGCTAGGAACATCGATACCATATGCTCAAGCTGCATCAAGCTTTCAAGTTGAAGACATTGAGGTCAAAGGTCTACAACGTGTTGCTTTAGGTGCTGCGTTAACGCATATACCTTTCAATGTCGGTGATGAACTCAATGACTTTCGAATTTCTCAATCTATAAAGGCCTTGTACCAAGCGGGTCACTTTAATGATATTAGAGTCTACCGTGATGGAAATCGATTGGTTTACCGCGTTAGAGAACGAGAAACTATTAGTGAAATTCTTTTTGATGGTAATAGCGATCTTAAAGACGAACAGCTAACAGAAAGTCTTGATGGCAGTAATATTCGTGTTGGTGAAACACTTGATCGAACCGTAATCTCTGGAATAGAGATGGGGCTAGAGAACTTCTACCACAGTGTTGGTAAGTACAACGCTAAAGTTACCGCTAAAGTAACCCATTTGCCGCGTAACCGAGTAAATTTAGAGTTTTCTTTTGTTGAAGGTGATTCCGCTGCTATCAGGCAAATTAATATTGTTGGTAATGAGGTTTTTTCTGATACTGAAATATTAGATAAAATTGAGCTAACTTATGATTCGCCATGGTGGAACTTTATGGCTCAGGATAGATACCAGAAGCAGACGTTACAAGGAGATATGGAAACGATTAATAGCTATTACCTTAACCGTGGTTATTTACGCTTCAAAGTAGACTCTACTCAAGTATCAATGACTCCAGACAAAAAAGCGGTGTATATTGCTCTAAATGTCAGTGAAGGCGAAACCTACACCATTAGTGAGGTTGATTTTGTCGGTGATATGGCGGGTTTTGAAAATACTATCCGTGCTATAAACCCGCTACAAGCTGATAACTTATATAATGGTGCTGAAGTTACTTATACTGAAGAAGTTATTAGTAAATTCCTAGGACGCTATGGTTATGCTTACCCTAAAGTGAGAACTATCCCTGAAGTTAATGATGAAAATCATACCGTTAAGTTATCAATATCAGTTGATCCAGGAAAGCGTGTCTATGTAAATCGTATCAACTTCACTGGTAATCATGTTACTGCAGATAACGTATTACGCCGTGAAATGCGACAAATGGAAGGTGCTTGGTTATCGAACAGTGTCGTTGAGTCTTCAAAGTCATGGTTGCAGCGATTACCTTATATGGAAACTGTAGAGTTTGAAACTAAGCAGATTGAAGGGGAAGATGATTTAGTTGATATCGATTTTACCGTAAAAGAGCAGCCTTCTGGCTCATTTAATGCGGGCATAGGTTATGGCTCGGAAACAAAATTAAGTATTAACGCGGGTGTGCAACAAAATAACTTCTTAGGCACAGGTAATCAACTTGGCTTCAACATAGCTCGAAATAGTTATCAAAAAAATGCCACCATCTCTTATACAGATCCTTACTTCACAGTGGATGCCGTTTCGCTCGGTGGTCAAGTGTATTACAGCGAATATGATGCGGGTAATGCCAACTTAGTTGAATATAAAAACAAGACCTTTGGCTTAGGTCTTAACTGGGGTTTTCCGGTTAATGAATATCTTCGCTTAAACTTTGGTGTTGGTTGGAAATATAACCAAATTTCGCAATTAGAAGCGTATGATCAAATTCAGAATTTTTATGACATCTATGCAGATCCTAACGATCCAGATGGCCAGCTTGCCTTTAAAACTTTGGACTTAAATGCAGGTTTATCGCGAAGCACGCTAAACCGAGGAACTTTCCCTACGTCAGGTTCTCAACAACGATTTAATGCAAAAATGACGTCACCGAAGTCTGATTTGCAATACTTTAAACTAAACTATGATGCTAAATTTTACTTCCCGTTAACGCGAAGCCAAAAGTGGTCAGTATTAACCCGTATCCAGCTAGGTTATGCCAATGGTTATGGGACGGTTGATGGAAATGATCAATTATTACCTTTCTGGGAAAACTTCAGCGCAGGTGGCTCTGATTCTTTAAGAGGTTTTGAAAATAATAGTGTTGGGCCACGTGCTATATACCGAAGCCCTAAACAATTACCTGGTGGTGGTTGTTGTTTAGGACCTGACAATGACTCTATTGCTATTTCAACAAGTTCTGTTGGTGGTAATGCTATGGCACTTGCTGGTTTAGAATTGATAGTACCAACACCTTTCTTAGATGAAAGTTACTCGAATAGTGTTCGTACCAGTATTTTTTGGGATGCAGGTAGTGTTTGGGATACAGAATTTAACATGGCAAGTTATGAAGATTTAGCGCCTAATGAATTCGCTAAGATTGATGACTATTCAGATCCAGGTCGTTTTCGTAGCTCAGCAGGTATTTCACTGCAATGGCTTTCACCAATGGGACCAATGATTTTTAGTTTCGCTAGATCCGTTAGAGAGGAAGAGGGTGATGATTTATCATTCTTTAGCTTTAACATAGGAAAAACATTTTAAAACACAGATTTTTGCTGCGTTAAATGAATTAATCTTGCTATATTAACCGACATAAAATATTTATCGGTTAAATTGCAAGAAACAAATAATAAATAAAGGGGAACAACGTTGAATAAAGTTATTAAAACTATGGTTATGGGCGTAGCAGCATCAGGTATGTTATTAGCAGGTTCAGCTATGGCAGCAGATCAAAAAATTGGGGTAATTAACTTTCAAGAAGTTATGAGTAAAATACCGCAGACAGCAGCGTTAATGCAAAGCTTGGAAGCAGAGTTTAAAGATGAAAAAGCAATTGTTACTCAGCTTGAAAAAGACATTAAATATTATCAAGAAAAACTTAAGCGTGATGGCTCATTAATGAGTGCAAAAGAAAAAGAAGAACTTAATGTAAAAGTTAAGTCTCTATTTCAAGAGTACCAAGTAAAAGGCAAAGCTTTGCAAGAGAAAGCTAGCCAACGTCAAAACCAAGAAACAAATAAAATCATAGCGTTAGTTCGTCAAGCAGTAGATAAAATAGCAGTTAAGCAAAATTATGACTTAGTACCTGTCTCTTATACACATCTCCGAGCCCACGAGACCGTACTAGATCTCG
>CAJXRC010000183.1 GCA_913058405.1 uncultured Colwellia sp.
TCTACACTATCCTCTTCGTCGGCAGCGTCAGATGTGTATAAGAGACAGATATTGCACTTGTGGATAACTCAATAGATAATAGGCATCAGAAAAATAATAACCTAGTTACTACTGGAGTTTTGGTTGGATCATTCCCCTTGGCAAAGATGCCTATCTGTTCTACAAGAAGAATTGCCTGCTCAGCAATTTAGTATGTGGATCCGACCCTTGCAATGCGTCATAAATGATAATGTTATGACGCTATATGCTCCTAACCGCTTTGTTTTAGACTGGGTTAGAGACAAATATGTAAACCGTATTAATGAACTTCTTACGCTTAATGAATCTAGTAATCCATTATTACTTCGTTTTGATGTGGGTAGTAAACCGACAATTGATAATAACGTTACTAATAATTCACTGGCTAGAAGTTCTGCTGGAAATGAATCAATGTTTGCTAAAGCAACTTCAGCACCTAAAGTTGCAGAGCCTGAAAGTAATATTCCTAAGAAAACCAACGTACGACTAAATTACACTTTCGATAATTTTGTTGAAGGTAAATCTAATCAGCTCGCTCGAGCGGCAGCCTCGCAAGTTGCAGATAATCCTGGAACAGCTTACAACCCATTATTCATATACGGTGGTACGGGTTTAGGTAAAACGCATTTATTGCATGCTGTTGGTAATGGAATTTTGCTTAATAAGCCTAATGCTAAGATTGCTTATATGCATTCTGAGCGATTTGTACAAGATATGGTTAGGGCATTGCAAAATAATGCCATGGAAAAATTTAAACAATATTATCGTAGTGTTGATGCGCTACTTATTGATGATATTCAATTCTTTGCCGGTAAAGAGCGAACGCAGGAAGAATTTTTTCACACGTTTAACGCCTTACTTGAGGGAAATCAACAGGTTATTTTAACCAGCGATCGATATCCAAAAGAAATAAATGGCGTAGATGATAGATTAAAATCTCGATTTGGTTGGGGTTTAACATTAGCAATTGAACCGCCAGAACTTGAAACACGTGTTGCTATTTTAAAACGTAAAGCACAAGAAAGTCAGATTAACTTAGCTGATGAAGTTGCCTTTTTTATTGCTAAACGTCTTCGATCTAATGTGCGTGAGTTGGAAGGGGCATTAAACCGTGTTATTGCTAATGCTAATTTCACTGGCCGTGCTATTACCATTGATTTTGTCCGTGAAGCATTAAGAGACTTACTCGCCTTACAAGATAAACTCGTTACTATTGATAATATTCAACGTACGGTTGCCGAATATTATAAAATTAAAATAGCAGACCTATTATCAAAACGAAGAAACCGCTCTGTTGCTCGACCTCGCCAAATTGCCATGGCACTATCTAAAGAATTAACAAACCACAGTCTTCCAGAAATTGGTGATGCTTTTGGTGGGCGAGATCATACAACGGTTTTACATGCATGCCGTAAAGTTAAATCTTTACGTGAAGAAACGCATGATATTAAAGAAGATTATTCAAACTTAATCAGAACACTTTCGTCTTAATTATAAAAAATAAAAACAGCACTTAAGCAGGTACCAAAATGAAGTTTTCACTGAATAGGGAATTATTACTTAAACCATTGTTATTGGTTTCTGGCGCAGTAGAACGTAAAAGCACTTTGCCAATTTTAAGTAATATACTTTTTGAAGTTAGTGGTCATTCACTTACTTTGACAGCCACGGATTTAGAGCTGGAAATGGTTGCTTATGCTGAAATACAGAATCAAGGCGATGATGGTAAGATAACCATCCCGGCTCGAAAACTTTTAGATATATGCAAAAGTCTACCTGAAAGTTCTTTAATTTCTTTTGAAGTTATAGATGAAACTATTAAGTTATCATCAGGTCGTAGTAGATATTCACTTTCTACTCTGCCTGCTGTCGATTTTCCAAATATTGAAGAGTGGCAAGGGGATGTTGAATTCCAACTGTTAAAATCTGAGTTTTTACGGTTAATTGAAAGCACTCATTTCTCAATGGCTAACCAAGATGTTCGTTATTATTTAAACGGTATGTCAATCGAAAGTGAGGGGAATGAAATTCGCTCAGTCGCTACCGATGGTCATCGTCTTGCTATTTGTAAAATCTCAAATGAAACTTTAGCTTTACCGGCCAGACAAGTAATTGTTCCACGTAAAGGTATACTTGAAATAATTCGTCTGCTTGCTCCTGTTGATGAATCTGTACAAGTGTTTTTAGGATCTAATCATATTCGCATTATTGATAGTGAATTCTCTTTTACCAGTAAATTGGTCGACGGTCGATTTCCTGATTACAGAAGAGTATTACCAAGAAATGGTGATAAGGTTTTTGAAACGAATAAAGATGCACTTAGACAAGTTTTATCGCGTGCCTCTATTTTATCGAATGAAAAATTTAAAGGTGTTCGTCTAAACTTTTCTGATACCAATTTGAAAATAACTGCCAATAACCCAGAGCAAGAACAAGCCGAGGAAGAAATTGAAATTCAGTTTCCTTATGGTGATTTAGAAATAGGTTTTAATGTTAGTTATGTACTTGATGTATTAAGTGCTATTAAAGACGAGAATGTTAAATTTACTTTAGCAGATGCAAACAGTAGTGTAGTAATCGAAGGCAGTAGCAATGGCGAAGCGCTTTATGTTGTTATGCCTATGCGTTTATAGATTTTATATTATGGTTATTAGGTACTTTTTTTACTGATGAGTGTTGCCAGGCTTACTACGTATAACTTTAGAAACTTATCATCTGTTGCTATTGATTTACATCCGAAGCTTAATTTTTTTGTTGGTGATAATGGCAGTGGGAAAAGTAGCTTACTTGAAGCTATCTTTTTTTTGGGCCATGGTAAGTCATTTCGAACGAGTAAAGTTGAACATCTGGCCTGTTACGAAACCGATAATTTTGTAGTCAGTATTAAAGATGTCAATGATTTACAACTTGGTTTAAGCAAAAATTTGCAGACAGGTGTTACGCTCATTAAAATCAATGGCGAACGTCATGCTCGTTTATCTGAATTAGCTAAAAATATTGCTGTGCAGATAGTCACTCCTGAAAGTTTTAAATTATTTTTTGGAGGACCTAAAGAGCGTCGACGTTTTGTAGAGTTAGGTATGTTTCACGTGAAACATGACTCATCTAAACAATGGCGTGAATTTAATAGAGTACTCAAACAGCGTAATGCTTGTTTAAGACAAAACTTAAATAAAGAAACTTTAAATTATTGGACTAGTTTGTTTTGTCAACTCTCAGAAGAAGTTGCTGAAGTTAGAGCTCACTATATAAATAGCCTAATTTCAGAGTTACCTTATTGGTTAGAAATTTTATTACCTAGTATCGCTGACAAAGTTACCGTTCAGTATTTACAAGGTTGGCCACAAAAGAAGCCTCTAATTGATGCATTGCAAGATAGCCATGAAAGGGAATTGGCGTTTGGGTACAGCATTTATGGAGCACACAAGTTTGATGTTAAGTTTCTCATTGCTAAGCAGGCATTAGAAAGTCAGCTTTCAAGAGGACAACAAAAGTTGTTTTTACTGGCATTAACTTTTGCACAAGCTAAATTAATTGCACGAGTTAAACGAGTAAAACCAATTTTACTTATCGATGATATAGGCGCAGAATTAGATGCTAATTCTAGGGAGTCCTTGTCGCGAGCATTAAGTATTTTGGATTGCCAAGTTGTTATCACGGCAATAGAAGAGGGTGTATTACAACCTTTTATTAATGACACTTGTGTTAATGATATAGAGAGTAGTAATAAAACAAAATATCATATGTTTCACGTGAAACATGGTGGTATATTACCTGTGAATAATTCAGTTAAGATTGAGTAGGCTAAAACTATGACAGTAGAAAACGAATATAGCTCGTCCAGTATTAAAGTACTAAAAGGACTTGATGCAGTACGAAAAAGACCTGGTATGTATATAGGTGACACGGATGATGGCACTGGTTTACATCATATGGTTTTTGAGGTTTTAGATAACTCAATCGATGAAGCTTTAGCGGGACACTGTACAGATATTATAGTGACAATCCATTTAGATGGTTCTGTTTCTGTGCAGGATGATGGTCGTGGTATTCCGACAGAAATTCATCCTGAAGAAGGTGTTTCTGCAGCTGAAGTTATCATGACAGTGTTACATGCTGGTGGTAAGTTTGGTGGTGAAGATTCTGGTTACAAGGTATCAGGTGGTCTTCATGGTGTTGGTATTTCAGTTGTAAATGCACTAAGTGAAAAGCTTAAATTAAACATTCGCCGTGATGGCAAATTGTTTGAACAGTTTTATCATATAGGTGAACCTGAAGCACCACTTGCTGAAGTAGGTGTTAGTGATAAGACAGGTACCGAAGTTAGATTTTGGCCAAGTACTAATACCTTTACTGATGTTTTATTTCATTATGAAATATTAGTAAAACGTATTCGTGAATTATCGTTTTTAAATTCAGGTATATCGATTCGTTTGATTGATGAACGTGAAGAAGGTAAAGAAGATCACTTCCAATATGATGGCGGTATTCAGGCATTTGTTGATTATTTAAATACCAACAAAACTGCTGTAAATGAAGAGATATTCTATTTTGACCTAGAACGTGAAGATGGCATTATTGTTGAAGTGGCCATGCAGTGGAATGATGGTTTCCAGGAGAGTATCTTCTGTTTTACTAATAATATTCCACAAAAGGATGGTGGTACACATCTAAGCGGATTTAGAACAGCACTGACAAGAACATTAAATTCTTACATGACAAAAGAGGGCTTGAATAAGTCTAAAAAAGGTGGCACCACAGAAACTAGTGCTACTGGTGATGATGCCCGTGAAGGACTAACTGCTGTTATATCAGTTAAAGTACCTGATCCTAAATTCTCCTCTCAAACAAAAGATAAACTTGTTTCATCGGAAGTTAAAACGGCTGTTGAACAAGCAATGGGTGAAAAACTAGGTGAATACCTATTAGAAAACCCATCAATTGCTCGTACTATTATAATGAAGATAGTTGATGCTGCTAGAGCTCGTGAGGCTGCCCGTAAAGCACGTGAAATGACTCGCCGTAAAGGTGTGTTAGATATCGCAGGTTTACCTGGTAAATTAGCTGATTGTCAGGAAAAAGATCCTGCATTATCTGAAATATATATTGTGGAAGGGGACTCTGCTGGTGGTTCAGCCAAGCAGGGACGTAATCGTAAAAATCAGGCTATATTACCGTTAAAAGGTAAAATCCTTAACGTTGAGAAAGCTCGTTTTGATAAGATGATCTCTTCTCAAGAAGTTGGAACATTAATTACTGCACTAGGTTGTGGTATTGGTCGTGATGAATATAACCCAGAAAAACTTCGTTATCATAGTATCATTATCATGACCGATGCCGATGTCGATGGTTCTCATATCCGTACCTTGTTATTGACCTTTTTCTATCGTCAAATGCCTGAAATCATGGAACGTGGACACATCTTTATCGCACAACCACCACTTTACAAAGTGAAGAAAGGTAAACAAGAGCGTTATATTAAAGATGATGAAGGCTTAACTGAGTACTTAACAACACTAGCACTCGACAATGCTGCTATTCATGTTAATGAACATGCTCCTGCAATCTCTGGTATGGCCTTAGAGCAGTTGGTAAATCAATTCCGAGGTACTAATGATATTATCAAACGCTTATCTAGACAGATACCTGCAGATATCCTAGAGAAAATGCTATATAGCTCTACTATCACTGCTGACGAATTTTCTGACGAAACAAAAGTGAATGAATGGGCAAAAGATTTAATTACTCAGCTTGAAAACCAAGATGGTAATGGTTCAATCTATAAAATAGAAGTGAAACATAACCAAGAGCGTAATATTTACTTCCCTAACTTTATTGTTAGAAAGCATGGTATTGATAAAGAATATCACTGTAGTTATGAATTTTTACAATCAAAAGAATTTGCAGCAATTATGTCATTAAATACTGCGATTAATGGTTTGATGGAAGAAGGTGCTTACGTTAAGCGTGGTGAAAAAATTAACCCAGTATCAAACTTTGAGGATGCCTTGGAATGGTTAATGGCAGAATCCAAGCGTGGTCAATACATTCAGCGTTATAAAGGGTTAGGCGAAATGAACCCTGAGCAGCTTTGGGAAACAACTATGGATCCTGAAACTCGACGTATGTTACGTGTAACAATTGAAGATGCTATCGCAGCAGACCAATTATTCACTACGTTAATGGGCGACCATGTTGAACCACGTAGAAAGTTTATTGAAGATAATGCCTTAAAAGTTTCAAACCTTGATATATAGTATTTATTAATTGTTAAATAAAATGCCCGGTCTTCATATCCGGGCATTTTTGTAGAATAAGTACTCTAAAAATGGTTATAATTAATAAACCGAATAAGATGGTAAAGAATACCTCAGTATTTTTCAGAAAATATTCTTTGCTCAGTTAAACAATACAAAAGTGAATTTGAACACCATGACAACTTACAATAGTAAAACGTTTCAAGGCTTAATTTTGCAATTGCAAGATTATTGGTCACGACAAGGTTGTGCAATCGTACAACCTCTTGATATGGAAGTTGGGGCCGGTACATTCCACCCGATGACTTTTTTACGCTCAATTGGCCCTGAGCCTATAAGCAGTGCTTATGTACAACCTTGCCGTCGTCCTACTGATGGTCGTTACGGTGATAACCCAAATCGCTTACAGCATTATTATCAATTCCAAGTGATGCTAAAGCCGTCTCCTAAGAATATTCAAGAGCTTTATCTTAATTCTTTAAAAGAGTTAGGTGTCGATCCGCTTGTTCACGATATACGTTTTGTAGAAGATAACTGGGAATCACCAACATTAGGTGCTTGGGGTTTAGGCTGGGAAATTTGGCTAAATGGCATGGAAATTTCTCAATTTACCTACTTCCAACAAGTTGGTGGTTTAGAGTGTACACCTGTTACTGGTGAAATAACTTACGGGTTAGAGCGCTTGGCCATGTATATTCAAAATGTTGATAGTATCTATGACTTAGTATGGACAGATGGTCCTTTAGGCACTGTTTATTACCGTGATATTTTCCATCAAAATGAAGTTGAACAATCGACTTATAATTTTGAATATGCTGATGTAGATGCCTTATTTAAGCAATTTGACCAATGTGAAAAAGATAGTCAAAAACTTATTGAAGCTAATTTACCTTTACCAGCTTACGAACAAGTAATGAAAGCATCACATGCCTTTAATTTACTTGACGCTCGCCATGCGATCTCAGTAACTGAACGTCAACGTTATATTTTACGTGTACGTACATTATCTAAAGCCGTTGCAGAATCTTATTACCAGAAACGCGAAGAGCTTGGTTTCCCAATGTGTAAGAATAATGAATCACTAGCTAAAGGAGATAAATAATGACTACAGAAACACTCCTTATTGAGCTTGGTACTGAAGAGTTACCACCTAAATCGTTAAAAACATTAGCTACTGCTTTTTATGACAACATAAAGGGCCAACTTGATAGTAATAATTTAACGTATAGCGATATTAAATGGTTTGCTACACCTCGACGATTTGCTGTTCAAGTTTTTGATTTAATTGAAAAACAAGATGATAAAACAGTAGAAAAACGCGGTCCAGCAGTAAACGTAGCATTTGATGACGCTGGCAATGCGAGTAAAGCAGCACAAGGTTGGGCTCGTTCGAATGGCATAGAGGTTGAGCAAGCCGAACGTTTAGTTACCGACAAGGGCGAATGGTTACTTCACCGTGCCACTGTAACGGGTAAAACCGTTGTTGAACTGGTACCAGCTATGGTGACAACAGCATTAAATAAACTACCTATTGCCAAGCCTATGCGTTGGGGAGCTGAGCGTACTCAGTTTATTCGCCCAGTACAAACGTTAACCATGCTTTTTGGTAGTGATATCATTGCTGGAGAGGCCCTTGGGGTTAGCTCAAGTAATCAAGTACAAGGTCATCGCTTCCATCATGAAGGTTTAGTGACTCTTAATCATGCCAATGATTACCAAGCTGAATTAGCTAAAGCCTATGTAGAAGTAGACTTTGATGAAAGACAAAACAAGATTGTTGCTCAAATAAAACAAGTGGCTAATGATATTGATGCTGTAGCGCTAATTGATGAAGAGTTACTTAACGAAGTTACTGCTTTAGTTGAGTGGCCAGTAACTTTAGTTGGGACTTTTGATGAGGACTTCTTAAATGTTCCTGCAGAGCCGTTAATATACTCGATGAAAGATCATCAAAAGTATTTCCCGGTCACAGATAAAAAGGGTCAATTAGTTAATAAATTTATCTTTGTTACTAATATAGAATCTAAAGATCCGAATACTATTATTTTTGGCAATGAAAAAGTTATTCGACCTCGTTTGGCTGATGCTGAATTTTTCTTCAAAACTGATAAAAAACAGAGTTTAGAATCAAGATTGAAAAGTCTTGAGTCAGTATTATTTCAAAAACAGTTGGGCACATTGAAGGCAAAATCTGAGCGAATCGCCACGTTATCTCAGTTCATTGCCGAGCAATTAAACGAGAATGCACAAGATGCTTATCGTGCAGGTTTACTTAGTAAAACTGATTTAATGTCAGATATGGTATTAGAATTCCCACAAGTGCAAGGCACTATGGGTAAGTATTACGCATTACATGATGGTGAAAATGAAAACATTGCACAAGCATTGGAAGATCAATATCGTCCACGTTTTGCCGGTGACTCTTTACCAGAAGCTAATATTGGCTGTGCAGTAGCTATAAGTGACAAGATTGATAGCTTAGTGGGTATCTTTGGTATTAATCAGGCGCCTAAGGGCGATAAAGACCCGTTTGCTTTACGAAGAGCTGCCATTGGTAGTATTCGTATAATCATTGAAAAACAGCTCGATTTAGACCTGTCCACTTTAATTAATAAAAGTATAGAGTTATTTGGTGATAAATTAGTAAACGAAAATACTGCCACTGATGTACTTGAATTTATTATGGGTCGTTTCCGTGCTTTTTATCAAGAACAAGGTATTAGCGTTGATGTAATTCAAGCAGTATTAGCTAAAAAACCAAGTGCACCGTTAGATTTTGAAAAGCGTATTAAAGCGGTAACTTTCTTTGGTGAATTACCTGAAGCGGCAACACTTGCTGCGGCTAATAAACGTGTTGGCAATATCTTAGCTAAATTCGATGGTGAGCTTTACCAATCGTTTAATACTGATTTAGCAACGGAAGAAGCCGAGCTTGATTTAGCAAAAATCTATCAAGCAATAAACTTGAAAGTAGCACCGTTGATGGCTGATAAGAATTACCAAGCAGCTCTATCTGAGCTAGCTCAGCTTAAAGCGCCGATAGATACTTTCTTTGATGGTGTTATGGTAATGAGTGATGATGAAGCGGTTAAGATAAACCGTTTAACTTTACTCCTGTCTCTTATACACATCTCCGAGCCCACGAGACCGTACTAGATCTCGT
>CAJXRC010000184.1 GCA_913058405.1 uncultured Colwellia sp.
ACTGATAACATCACAAAATTAATGAAATATAGAATAACTATATTTAACAAATTTTGTTTGTCCTAAGCTCATCAATGTAGCTCTGAGTTGGGAAGAAATTTAATCAAATTGGTATTAGTTCCCTTGTTGGTAAAAAGCACGGCAAGGGGTACATAATTCAAATATAACTTAAAATCCCCCGCTTCGACTAAACACATTATAAACCTGTAATTTTTCCAAGTGTCACAGATTCCCCCCCAAAATAACGACTAAAACTCAGTTAAAAACGACTACCAAGCTTGTCTATCACTATTTTCTATATTTTTACTGTAATCAATAACATTCTGTTGTTATGCTGCGCCATTATCAGCTACTTTTAAGTAGTACCAATAATTTCTGCCTGAGCGATGAGTGAAACCATTTACATAAAATGCTATTCACTTAAATACCGGTGAAATCACCCAACAAATATAGAGAAGAGAACTGCGTGTGATAACGACCCTCAAACCTTTCATCCTATTACTAACCAGTGGCTTTTTATTAATGTTAGGTTATGGGTTAAGCAACATTTTGCTACCTGTGCGTATGCAAAGCGATGGGGTGAGCCTAGATAATATGGGCTTAGTGTTATCTATGTTGTCTGTTGGGTTTTTACTGGGTGCATATTATAGCCGTATCTTATTACAACGTGCTGGTCATATAAGAATATTTGCCATGTGCGGTAGTTTAACCTCTGTGGCGATTTTACTTTCAGGTCTCTACCCTGAGCCTTTAATACTGGCTGCTATGAGAATAGTAACTGGATTTTGTATTGCTTGTACCAATGCCACACTTGATAGTTGGTTAAGTCATAGCGCGACTGAAAAAAACAGAGGGCGCATACTCTCCATTAATCAAATGATGATAATGACAGCCCTATTTTCTGGCCAATTTTTATTAAATGTTGCGCCAATTAATGATATTACCCTGTTCGTTATTTGCGGCATCTTATTTAGTTTGTCGATTACGCCCATTGTTATTAGCAGACAACAAGGTCCACAAATTGAAGATAGTCCTTCAATGTCTTTATTGACTGTTTTCAAGCTGTCTCCTTTAGGCGTAGTAAGTAGCTTTTATTGCGGCATTCTTTACGCTGGCTTGATGAATATGTTACCTATTTTTGCCAGTAACAATGGTATTACAGATTTAGACTTATCCATTTTTATGGGTTCAGCTATTTCAGGCGCCATCATCTTACAGTTCCCTATTGCCTATTTCTCAGATAATTTTGACCGACGTAAGGTCATGCTATTTATGGTAGCAACGCTCATTGTGTTGTGCTTATCTGTACCAATACTTATGTCCGAAGATATGTTCAAATTAACATTATTCGCGATTGCGCTAATCACCGGTTTGGTTGCCTGTCTTTACCCTATGAGTATGTCAGAAACCTTTGATACCGTCTTAAAAGAACAAATTTTGGCGGCCATGAGCTCATTATTATTGATCTATGCTTTGGGCAGCATTTTAGGGCCTTATATTGCTTCTGTTGTGATGAACACCTTCGGTAGTAGTGCGCTGTTTAGTTTTATGAATGTAGTTGCCCTGACTCTGCTACTTTTTATCGGTCTTCGCATGAAACTACAGCAAGCCTTGCCACTTGATGAACAAGAAAGTTTTATTATGCAAACCCCTAGTGGCGTAGTATCTGAGCTTGATCCTCGTACACAATATGCAGAAGCGCAATTTGAATCTACTGCGGAAGTAGAAGTTGCGATTAGCTTAGCCAATAAGAACCCATCGGCTGCGGTTAATATGGTTAAAGCTTTGGTGCAAAGAGATCCCAACAACGCGTCAAATTTAGCGGCGGCATTAAGTACAATCGAAGCGATAGATATTGGTAAATTATATGCCGCTATAACATCAGCAGCTCCACAAATGAGTATTCATATTGCTGAAGCATTAACCAATGCCTCGCCTGAACAAGCAGATCAATTGGTTGATTGGATCACCTCTGAATATCCCGATCAATTTACCAACATTGTTGTTGCGATTGCCAATGCGATGCCTGATAACGGTATTGATTTAATGGAATTAGCAGCTGAAAATATGGTCGAAGAGTACCCTAGTGAATTGCTAGAAATGACTGAAGAGTACATGACGAATCTATCAGATTCTTTAGATGCAATGCGACCTGTAGATAGAGTCGCCGCCGCATCAGAAAATACGGCAACAGAGCTTTATAATCGTTTAACGGATGTTTCTCCAGAGCAGTCTGCTGAACTTGCCTTTACCGTATCGGAATCATTACCTGAGTCGTCAAACGATGTTGCTGAAGCCTATGTTCAAAACTTGATTGATAGTGAAAGCGAAGGCGAAAATGAAAGTACCAATGAAAACGAACAAGTTTTCTCAGAAGATGCATTAGAAAACATTGAAAATGCAGCTAATAACTATATTAATCATATGGTTGATAATATCCCGGAACATGCTGTAGATGTCGCAAGTACATTCGTTGATTCTTTTCCTGAAGTTGCTTCAGATATGCTCGAAATATTACAAGATTCAGATGATATTGAAGATAGCGAATTAAGCACTTCAATTGATGATAAACCGTTACAAAACATTGTTGAACAGCAGTTGCAAGAAGCGGTACAAACGCAATCGGATGATACTGAGCAAAACAGCTAAAATAGCTTAAGTATATAGTTGGTTTTAACTGCTTTTGTTGGAGTAACTCGAGACAGATTAAAATAGCGAGGTCATTAGAAGAAGTGACAAAATAAAATATTCCTATTACTCTTTAATAATAGGAATATTTCCACGTTACCGCTAAATCCAACTAGCTATAGCTGATTATCTATTTCAATTGGTAGATAGCAAAGCTTAGTGGTGCTATTTCATCAGTATTGCCAGATTCAACCGAACGATAAAGCAATTTAGTTTCTGCTTGTTTAACGCCTGCTTCCTCTGCAACTAGATTCAAACTTTGTGCATTAATTGCAGTATTGAACACAACCAAAAGTTTTTGTGCCTTGGTATTATTCGTCGCTTTCGTTTGTCGTGTTATGGCAAATATACCCGCCTTATTTTGAGAATATATTACCGCCTGCTCACCAAAACGTAATGCCGGGTATTGCTGATATAACTGGGCGTATTTAGCAAAGTTCTGATAAAAAAGATGAGTAGTATCAAAATTATCATCGGCTGTAGTTTTACTTGTTGCCAATAAGTCATCGTCGTTATAGCTAGCGACAAACGAAGGCATCATATCTTGGCGTGAAGCTTGATCACCGCCATCACCAACAAAACCTTGCTCATCTCCATAATAAATTACCGGTACACCGCGACTAAAGAACATCATCGCATGTGCCAATAAATTACGTTGAATTTGTGCTTGTTCACTATAATTATGAGGACTTTGCTTCAGTGTAAAAGCAAAGCGACCCATGTCATGATTACCGGTAAAATTAACTAATTGATTAGCATTGGTGTTGCGAATATATTTATGCTCAGTATTATAAAAATGGTCTTTAGCGAATAATTGCGCCAATACATCAGTACCTTGCTGTTCAACCAAAGCTTTCGTCATCGCACCTTGAAAAGCAAAGTCTAATACTGAAGGGATTTTAGCTTCAGTGGTAAAACGACTCAATAATTCAGGTTCAAAACTATAAACCTCACCGAACATGAAAAAATTATCAATACCTAGTGTTTTAGCATGTTGCATTAGGGCTGGTGAGAATTGCTGCCAAAACTCTATATTGACATGCTTAACGGTATCAATACGAAAACCATCAGGCTTAAACTCATCAATAATGTCTTGGTAAATAGCAATCATGCCATTAACAACAGTAGGTTTTTGGGTATATAAATCATCTAGGCCAGCAAAGTCGCCTCGTACTGAGCTTTCGCCTCGCCAGAATGAATCACCTTGATTGTGGTAAACATCCATATCATTAAGCCATGCTGGATATTTTAGTGTTTCTTCACCTTTAGGGATCAATGGGGTGTAATGCTTACCTTGAGCAAGTTGCGCCATTGAAATAAAGGGACAATCATTACCTTTGCTAACATCAACAATCCAACCCAAGCCGTCTTCTCCGTGACATTCTTTGGTCTTAATCACATCAGCTGTATGGTTAGTAATAATATCAAAAAATACTTTTATATTACGTTTGTGTGCTTGGTCGATAAAGTTTTTTAGCTCAGCGTTACTACCCAAGTGTGGGTCAATTTCAGTAAAATCTAATATCCAATACCCATGATAACCAGAGGTTCCTGCTTGCATAGCGCGATTACGCAGTATCGGCGTTAACCAAATGGCACTTACGCCCATATTATCAAGGTAAGGTAGTTTTTCCGTAAGGCCCGCTAAGTCGCCACCGTGATACATGCCTTTATGCGTTTTATCTAAACCACCGCGAGACACAGCACGCTTTATATCATTTTCAGCAGCACCTAAATCATTGTTAGTATCACCATTGTAAAAACGGTCAGGTAAAACAAAGTAAAAGACCTCTTCTTGAAAATCACGTTGCTGATAAGGTGCTAACGATGCGGCCTTAGCCGTTAACTTTTCTGTTAACACGACCTCTGCTGCTTGGCTTACCTGAGATGTAATACATGCCAAGCTTATAGCTGCTAATACCGAACATTTATTGATAAAATTCATAGAGATTCTCTTAATGCGTTTACTGTATTGACCGAATTAACTTACTGACATATCTAACTAAGCAACTGACTAAGCAACTGACTAAGCAAGCTATTAAAGCTTGCCATAAAAGCAGCCAAATGGTGGTAATTGTAATGCACCGTCAGTAATTGTTGCGCTAACTAACTTATGCCCTGGTAATTCCGCGATGCTATCACTATGTTGAGTTAGTGAAGATAAAGCCACTGTTTGGTTTTGCTCACTAAAGTTAAAGCATACTAATAGCTGCTCACCTTCATATTGACGAACAAAAGCTAATAGTGGTTCTTTAGTATCAATAAAGTTAATGTCGCCGTAACGTAATGCTGGTTGCTCTTTGCGCCAGCGGTTAAAATGACGGTAGCTATTTAGCACAGAGTCAGCCGCTTCATCTTGAACATCGACTGATTTATCACAGTGTTCATTGGATACCGGCAACCAGGGTTTGCCTTCACTAAAGCCGGCATTAATTGCATTATGCTGCCAAGGATGTGGTGTTCTACAACCATCTCGGCCTTTAAATTGTGGCCAAAAGGTGATGCCATAAGGGTCTTGAATATCTTCAAAGGCAATATTGGCTTCAGTTAAACCTAACTCTTCACCTTGATAACTACAAACGCTACCACGTAACGACGAAATCATTGCGTAGAGCATTTTAGCAAAATCGTTACTGTTAAAACCGCCCCACCTAGTAACCACTCGCTCTACATCATGATTCGAAATAGACCAACATGGCCAGCCATCTAATACCCTTGATTCAAGGTTTTGTACGACCTGTTTAATATAGCTAGCACTGAAGTTATCTGTTAACAAATCAAAGCTATAGCCCATATGTAAACGGTGTTCGCCTTGGGTATATTCAGCCATAGTTTTTAAGGAGTCTTCTGAAGATATTTCACCTAAAGCAACCGTACCTGGGTACTGATTTAGTAAGCTTCTTATATCTTCCATAAAACCTAAGTTTTCATCTTGGGTGTTATTGTAATAGTGATACTGGTAAGCGTATGGGTTTTTCTCATCAAAGCCGATGCTTGTTCTTAACTCTTTAGCCTTCGCAGGGTTATCACGTAACTGAGCATCATGATAACAAAAGTTAATCGCATCAAGGCGGAAACCATCAACACCACGTTTAAGCCAAAATTCAATATTATCTAAAACCGCTTGGCGTACATCAGGATTATGGAAGTTTAAATCTGGCTGACTGGTTAAAAAGTTATGTAGGTAATATTGTTGACGTCTTGGCTCCCAAGTCCAACCTGTTCCGCCAAATATTGATAACCAATTGTTAGGCGCAGTGCCATCTTCTTTGGCATCACTCCAGACATACCAATCCGCTTTATCATTAGTTTGATCTTCACGTGAGTCAATAAACCATTGATGCTGATCCGATGTATGACTAAGCACCTGATCAATCATAATTTTAATGCCAAGGGCATGTGCTTTAATGACCAATTCATCAAAGTCAGCCAGCGTACCAAAAATAGGATCTATTTCACGATAGTCGCTAATATCATAGCCAAAGTCTTTCATTGGGGATTTGAAAAAAGGAGAGATCCAAATAGCATCAACCCCTAAACTAGCAATATAGTCTAACTTGCTAATGATTCCTGGCAAATCGCCAATACCGTCCTGATTAGCATCATAGAAGCTACGTGGATAAATTTGATAAATTACCGCGCCACGCCACCACATTTGTTCATTCATTTGAAAACCCCAACACTGATACTTGTTCAACTGGTAATAGTTATTATCAACAGTCGTTGTCCAAGCATTTAATAATTCTTTCAAATAAGAATACGCAAATAAAAAGTTAGCTGAAAGGCTTTGCATACGTATGTATAACAAATCCCTTAAATTGCATACGTATGTAATACTTATGTCATGAGAAGTAACCCTTGCATACGTATTCAAGATGCTGCGTGCGGTAGACTAAGGGTATTATCGTTAGCACTCTCGTATTCCCCTCAACTTTAAGGGTATTGTTTTGCGTTTATTCACATTGAAATACTTCACCATTAATTCACTAACTTGTTTACTCACTGGCTTAGTAACTTGCTTGGTTATATCAACGCCATCATTGGCAAGTTCGGGGAATTACCTTAATCATAAATTAGCAGGTGATAGCCTTGTTATCACCACTAACTCAGTAGAAGTAACTTTGAGTGCTTATGGTGAAGGCGCAATAGCAGCACATTACCAAAACCTTGAGAAAAAGCTGCCAGCTAGCCAACTGCCCTCCTTTGCCATCAAAGAAAATGCACATAACAGTAAGTTTGTTATAACAGAAGATAAGAATCAGCTGACATTAACCTTAAATAAGCTAAGTGCGGTGATCAACAAAGCGCCCTTTTCTATTAGTTATTACCAGAAAAATAAGCACCAGAAAGACACATTACTTATCTCTGAGCAGAAGGGTTTCTTTAGCGATACCGTTCTTGAAGAAAATAAAAGCTTAGCTGTTCAAGGATTTAGCTTTCACCTAACTGACACTGAAAAACTACTTGGCGGTGGTGAACGAGTGCTTGGTATGGATAGACGCGGTCATAGTTTCCCTTTATATAATCGAGCACATTACGGCTATACCACACAATCAGATCAAATGAATTTCTCAATACCCGCAGTAATGTCGAGTAATAAATATATTGTGCTATTTGATAACTCCGCAAAGGGTTATATGGATTTAGCGAAAACAGAAAAGAATACCCTTGAGTTTTCTGCCGTTGCCGGTCGAATGGCTTATATTGTCTTTTCTGCTGATTCTTACCCTAAACTTCTTAATAACTATGTTGATGTTACCGGTAAACAACCGCTACCGCCGCGTTGGTCTTTAGGTAACTATGCTTCACGTTTTGGTTATCGCTCAGAAGCCGAAGTAAGAGCAACGGTAAATAAATTTGTCGATTTAGATTTCCCCCTTGATGCCTTAATTCTGGATTTATATTGGTTTGGTAAAGACATTAAAGGCCATATGGGTAATTTAGCTTGGGATAAAGAAGCCTTCCCTGAGCCTGAAAAAATGATAAGTGATATTAAAGAGCAAGGCGTAAACACTATCTTGATCACTGAACCCTTTGTACTGAGTACTTCAGCTAAGTGGCAAGATGCTGTTGAACAGCAAGCATTAGCCAAAGATGCACAGGGCAACGCTAAACAGTTTGATTTTTATTTTGGTAATACCGGTTTAGTTGATGTCTTCAATGATAAAGGGCAGCAGTGGTTTAACAGTATTTACAAAAAGCTTTATCAGCAAGGCGTAACGGGTTGGTGGGGTGATTTAGGTGAGCCGGAAGTTCATCCCAGCGATACATTACATACCCTTAGCGATGGCAGTGTCGTTAATGCAGATGCCATTCATAATGTTTATGGCCATCAATGGGCAAAAATGGTTTTTGAGAATCAACTTAAGATGAGCCCTGATCAGCGACCGTTTATTCTAATGCGTTCAGGTTTTGCTGGCTCACAGCGTTATGGCATGATCCCGTGGACCGGTGACGTTAGTCGCTCTTGGGGTGGCTTAAAACCGCAAGTTGAGTTGAGCTTACAAATGAGTTTATTGGGCATGGCTTATACCCATTCTGATTTAGGTGGTTTTGCCGGCGGCGAGAAGTTTGACCAAGAAATGTATATTCGTTGGTTACAATATGGCATATTCCAGCCAATCTACCGTCCACACGGCCAAGATAATATTGCACCCGAAGCGGTATTTCATGACAAACGCACGCAAGATATTTTAAGAGAATATATAAAATTAAGATATAACCTGCTGCCATACAACTACACCCTAGCCTATCAAAACAGTACTACAGGTATGCCTTTAATGCGTCCGCTTTTCTTTGAGGAAAGTGATGAACAAGAGCTTGAAGATAACTTAACTGCATTTGATAACGCGAGTAGCTACTTATGGGGGGATGCTTTTCTAGTAACCCCTGTTGTTTCAGCAGATGTTAGCTCTGTAGCAATAGATTTACCTGCTGGCGTTTGGTTTGACTATTTCACTAATAAGAATGAGCCAAGTAAAAAGTATCAGGGTAATCAAACCATCAATTTACCGACTACTTTAGAGAAACTGCCAGTACTAGTACGCGCTGGTGCGTTTATTCCCATGATAGATGATATTCAATCAACACAGGATTATGACGCCAGTAAATTAACCTTACATTATTATGCAGATAAATCAGTCGCTACCGCTGACTATGAAATGTATGAAGATGATGGCAAAACCTATCAAGCTATCGAAAAAGGTTTATTTGAATTACTACAATTCTCAGCTAATCAACAGCAGCAACATTTGAGCATAAACCTAAATCGCAAAGGCAAAGGTTATAACGGCATGCCCAAAGAACGCAACATGACTGTCGTAATTCATAACATCACGCAAGCCCCAAGTAACATCCAATTGAACAATAAAGTGATAAAAAATGGCGTTTGGCAAGATAAAAATAACACCTTAACCGTCACTTTTGCTTGGCAGCATCAACCTCTAACCTTAACGATACAATAAGTCATGAATACAAATTTAGCTCACACCAAAGAACATACCACTATCAATCTAATTGCGGATATTGGCGGTACCAATATTCGCTTGGCTCAAGCAACAGCGAAGCTCGGCACAAATACACGTGACATTACTATTAATGATATTGAGACCTATCAGTGCAAAGAGTTTGCTAGCTTAGCTGATGTGGTTGCACATTATATTGATGTTAAAG
>CAJXRC010000185.1 GCA_913058405.1 uncultured Colwellia sp.
AGAATGACTAGACCTAAACAAATTCGCCTTGTTATTGAACATCTAACATAGCTCTTAGCTGGGAAGAAATTTAATCAAATTGGTATTAGTAACAATAGTTCGGCTATCACTAAAAACGAATAAAAAAAATGCGCTGTAAGTTAAGTATAACTTATCAACGCATTTTTAGAATAGCCAGTAAAACTGGCTCTAAAACTTTTTAAGCGATAAATTTACGCTAGTTTATCACTTACAATATGATAATCAGGGTCTTCAATTATATTAAGTTCAACTAGCTTATCAGCCTTGTGAAGCAGCTCTTTACACTCTTTATTTAAATGTTTCAAATGCATGGTTTTATTGCGCGATAAATAACGTTCAGCCAAGGTATCAATAGCTTCAATGGCAGAATGATCGACAACACGCGCATTTTTGAACTCAACAATAACATCATCACTGTCATCTTCTGGCGTAAATTGTTCAAGAAAATTAGCAATTGAACCGAAAAATATTGGTCCATTTACTTCATATACTGTTGAGCCTTCTTCATTAACGCTACGGTGAACCAGAATATGTTTCGCATGTTCCCAAGCAAAAACTAACGCTGAAACAATAACACCAACAATTACAGCAACAGCAAGATCTGAATAAACAGTCACGCCTGAAACCAATATAATAACAAAGGCATCTGCTTTAGGTACTTTACCTAGAATACGTAAACTTGACCATTCGAACGTACCAATAACCACGATAAACATTACGCCAACCAATGCCGCTAATGGGATCTCTTCAATTAAGCCAGAAGCAAACAAAATAAAACCTAATAAAGCTAACGCTGCAGTTATACCTGACGCTCTTCCACGACCGCCCGAGTTTACGTTGATCATTGACTGACCAATCATTGCACAACCCCCCATACCGCCAAAGAAGCCAGTTACAGTGTTAGCTGCGCCTTGAGCAATACACTCTTTGTTACTGCGACCACGGGTACCCGTTAATTCATCAATTAGGGTTAATGTTAATAACGACTCAATAAGACCAATAGCTGCTAACACAAGTGAAAAAGGAAGAATAATTTTAAACGTTTCAAAAGAGAAAGGAACTTCAGGGATAGAGAAGCTAGGTAAACCACCAGCAATTGAAGCAACATCACCAACAAGCTTAGTATCAAGACCTATAGCAAAAACTAATAATGACACAGCTACAATAGCAACAAGCGTCGAAGGTACTGCTTTAGTCAATTTAGGGAAGTAATGAATTATTGCCATAGTCAATAGAATCAAGCCTGCCATAATGAATAGCGGTGTACCTTGCATCCATTCAAGTTCGCCTGCGGCATTTGTTACTTTAAATTGCCCTAATTGAGCCAAAAAGATAACAATGGCTAAACCATTTACAAAACCTAGCATTACTGGATGCGGAACTAGGCGAATAAACTTGCCTAATTTAAATATCCCCGCCATGATCTGTATTAAGCCCGTGAGCACCACAGTGGCAAATAGATATTCAACACCATGAATAGCAACTAAACTGACCATTACCACAGCCATAGCGCCCGTAGCTCCAGAAATCATTCCTGGTCGGCCACCAAAAATAGAAGTAATCAAACCTACTATAAAAGCAGCATATAAACCAACTAAAGGCTCTACACCGGCAACGAAAGCAAAAGCCACCGCTTCAGGCACAAGTGCTAACGCAACGGTTAGACCTGATAACACATCATTTTTCAAGTTAGACACTTTACTAGCGTGTAATTCAAACATTTTTATCTCATTGGGTTTATCGCTAACATTTAATTTTGATTAAATCATTGGCGAAGACGAATTGGCGAACATGATTTATTTATGCTTAAACAACGCCAAGCATAGATAAAAACAAACAAGTTTTATGTGATTTTGAGGGGCGGGAATACTATAGATATAAAGAGGAAAAGTCAATATTTGCTTACTTTTACAACATATCCCCATTTCCAATCAAGATGCATGTTTCAGAGTGCTTAAGCCATTTCAATTCAAGGCGTTGTGATGAAAGAATGGTTATTCAGGAGAATATGCTCCTGCATTCTCTAAAAACACCTTCCATATAGCACCATTATAATTCACAGCAACGATGAAGTGATGTTGCTCAAGCGCTTCTTCGATGAGTTTAAACTGACTGTAGACTGCGTTAGTTAATCAAATCATAGAATGACTATGCTTAAATTATTTACCTTGGCTAAAGTCATTTTAATTCCCACTAAAACTCTGCACTTTGAATGGTAACGGGTATAAGTAAACAAATATTTTTTACGCTAATATCTGCATTAATTATTAGCGGCTTCACGTTGCTCTAAGAAGGCTTTTATCTCATCTCTAGAGCTCAAAATATGGTGTTTTAATACTGCAACAGCTTCATCAACATCGCCTGTTTTACAAAAAGCTAATAGTTGATTATGTTCAGGACCTGCTTTTGAAATGCCACCAGCCCACAATAAATGCATGCGAATATATCTATCAGCATTTTTATTTAAGGTATTAACTAGATCTTGGGTTTGAGGACGATTAGCTGCTGAGTACAAGCAGTTATGATAGCGAGAATTAAGCTCACTCCAGGTATTTGCTGCATTCTCTTTACCTAGTGCTTTATCTAATTGCCCTAAAATCTCACTTGCTTCAGCTAATTTATCACTAGTTAATAGCGGCAGAGATGCTGCTAACAAATGCCCTTCAAGCATTGCGCGTAATTCAAAAAGCTCTACAACGTGCTTAGCGTTAAGCTCAGTTACTGTAGCGCCCTTATGTGGTTCAAAGACAACTAAGCCCTCACCTTCAAGTTGTAACAAGGCTTCTCTTACAGGAATACGGCTCACGTTTAGTTCAGTCGCTAGTGCTGCTTGGCGAAGTGATTCACCTGCCTTCAACTCGCCGCTCAGAATCTTCTCTCTAAGCGTTTCAACCACTAACTGGGTTCTTGTTTTATATACTATAGTCATGAGTTTTTCCGAACAATATTAGCAACTATTATTAAAGTGTCTGTAGTATAACACCTTTAAAAATGTACTTTTACCGTTTAAATTATCTAAAAAAGGCAGATAGATATCCGCCTTTTATTTTGATTACCTTGAATAAATATTTTAGCTAGCGCTTAACGTTAACTACTCAACTATCCAGTAAGTTTCTTTCTTTTGTCCATTACGTAGATATTTAAAAGTAACTCTGTCGCCTTTTTCAAAGGTAGCTAAATGCTTTTTAATTTGCACTGCTGATGCCAAGTCAATAATAGCACGACCGCCAACTTCAAGTAGTATGTCGCCACCAAGTAAAATAGGGCTACGACCAATGACTACGCTAAGGTTGCCACCTTTAAAGCCTAGTTTATCCGCTAAAGTGCCCGGTATAACATGTTGAATTAACATACCGTGCCCTGCTGTATTATTAATTGCATAAGACTGTTTTTTATTAAGTAGCAGAGGGATAAAACCAGAGAAAGTGCCAGGATCACTATCAATAATATGGCGAACGGTATCAACCGATACAACGAAACCTAAACCATTACTGCCACCACTTTTAGATAATATATGGCTAACAATACCAACAATTTCACCATTAAGGTTAAACATTGGACCGCCAGAATTACCTTGATTAATTGAAGCGTCAGTTTGGAGTAAACGTGGCACTAAGGTTCTGCCAGGTATTGCATTACCGTCGCGAATACCACTCAAATAGCCAACAGATAAACTGTGGCTAACGCCAAAAGGTGCGCCAATAATAATAACTTGCTCACCAATTTGATAATCGTTAGCTTTCGCTAATTCTAATGGTTTTGCAGTGCTAGGGACTTCTCCAGCCTGAATCATAGCCAAATCAATAAGTGGCTCTACCCAAACAACATGACCAGTAGTTTTAGTACCATCAGCAAATTCAACTTCAATTGCGGTAGCTTTATCAACAACATGCGCAGCAGTTAAAATACGACCTTCACTGCTAACTAATGCACCAGAGCCTAATGAATTTGCAGTTTTTGCTTTATAGGCAACTTGACCAATTTTTGGATCAGCGAGTGATTGCACGTGTAATTCAACCACTGAAGGGTTGACCTTCTTATAAAGGGTTTGAATTGAATTCTCTTTTACTTGAAATGCTTGGATTGGTGTTCCACAGCCACTTAAGAAGAAAATACTAAGAAATATAAAAGCTCTGCTCATTGAGAAATCCGCCTATGATGTAATTAACGACAGTGTAACTAAGTGTAATCTTTTTATCATTCTTTTTATGTACTTGAATGGATAAATACCCCAGTTATAGTGATATAGTAGTGGGGATTATATATACCCAAGCCACTTGAAGCTGCGTGTTTCAGGATGCCTGAGTGATTGATGATCAAGGCGCCTCATTTCATTAATGGTTATTCCCTTAAAAAATGAGGCAACGAAGAGTATAAATTACTCAGGTGTCCCCGTAGGGCTGGTTTAGAAACGCGTTATGCTGCGTTATTGATTTCGACAAGAGAACAACCCTTATCCTCAATCAATGCCTTGCCTAAAGGCGTTTCTAATTCCAGCTGAAACCAGCATCTACATGTGGTTTGGGTATGAATAGGAAAAGAACATGGAAATTATCGCCATACTGGCGTTACTGTCATTAGTTTGGTTACTGTGGCAATTAGTTAAAGCCAAACGATTTACTCGCTTTAAACAACAAATTGAATCAGAACTAAAAGATAAAGTTATCGCTAATATCATTGAAGAATTAGCAATGACTCGCAGTGAACAATTTCCTAACAATGATTGTCATCAAGCAGCAACTGTAGTTTATTGGACCCAATATAAAAGCCGCATATTGCATGCGGCCTTAGCGCGTGAAATTATTGACCAACAATGGCTGATAGACACAGGAAATTTACGCAACGCTCAACATTTATTTTTCATTGAACGTCAATATTTACCCTTACCAAGTCAAAGCGAAGCCTAATTCGGCAAACTAAAACTTAACAAAAGGTTTAACCAAAAAGTTAAGCCTTTTTAGCATATTGTAAATCCCATACACCATGACCTAGGTTTTGACCTCGGTTTTCAAACTTCGTTAACGGACGAGAATCTGGGCGTGGTACATAATCATTACTTTCAGACAAGTTGTTATAACCGGGTGCACTTTGCATATCTTCTAACATACATTCTGCATAATTTTCCCAGTCTGTTGCCATATGGAATACACCACCAACTTTCAACTTTTGTCTGATAGTTTCAACAAACTCAGCTGAAACTATTCGGCGCTTATGATGCTTTTTCTTGTGCCAAGGATCTGGAAAGAACAACTGAACGGTTGTTAGGGTATCGTCAGGTATGCAGTCTGCTAAAATCTCGATAGCATCATGTTCATAAACTTTTAAATTACTAACGCTTTCTTCAACCGCTGATGAAATACAAGCACCAACACCAGGTTTGTGAACTTCAATACCAATAAAGTTTAGCTCTGGTGCTGCTTTAGCCATTTCGACTAAAGATTTGCCCATACCAAAACCAATCTCTAAAACCACAGGGTTTTCATTGGCGAATAATGTTGGAGCATCTATAACGCCATCAGTATGGTTTAAGCCCATAGTTTGCCAATGATCGTTAATCGCACGTTCTTGATTGTTAGTTAACCGGCCTTCGCGTTTAACAAAGCTACGTACTTTACGAATGTACTTACCTTCTTGTTCGGCTTGTTCTATAGTTTTGTGTATTTTTTCGTTTTTTTCAGTCATAAGTTTTCTTTATTAAAAAAGTTAGTTCGTTATTCTAAATAAATGGCATTTTAGACAAAGCCGTCAAGTTATTCAGTGCCTGCGCTTATGGAACATAAGTAATGGTAATGAATAGCGCCGACAATGCCGTATAAAAATCATTTATGACGAATAAAACTATTCAGCCCACCAAACATCGTATAGGTCGCTAACCGCTACAGAAGTTGCGCCGTTATCAGTCAACCATTTTTCAACAGTTCTGCGGTTCTCATCAGTACATGAACCTAATTTCTGGGTGCAAATAAGACCATGCCATAAAGTATCACCTTCACCGCCAAAACCTAAACCATTTGGCTGAATAGCTTCTGCGAAAAATTTATTGATAAAAGCATCAAGCTCATCACCGTTTATGCCGTCTTTTAATTTCCAAGCAACATCGAAGCCTAATTCCTGAAACTCATCAACACGTAATTTTTTACGGATACGGGTACTACGGTTTTTTGCGTTAATTTTCATTATAAAGCCTTATTTTTTCTTAGTGCTAAGTTGGAACTAAGCTGAGCGAATTTTAAAGGCGGCATTATATACCCGTTAACATCAAGATGCGAATTTGCCTATTTGAGCTCAACACATTATTTAGTTACACTGCGCGCTATGAATAATCCTATAGTAATATCAGCCAAATCAGCTGAAAAATTTGGCCAGCAAGTCGTAAGCTGGTATCACCTACAAGGTAGGAAGCACTTACCTTGGCAGCAAAACAAAACCCCATACAGAGTGTGGATTTCAGAGATAATGTTACAACAAACACAAGTTGCGACAGTTATTCCCTACTATCAACGTTTTATGGAAAGTTTTCCGACAATCACCGATTTAGCTAATGCCGATGAAGATGTGGTTTTACACCATTGGACTGGTTTAGGCTATTATGCTCGTGCACGTAATTTACATAAATCAGCAAAAATAATGCTCAATGATTACGCCGGTCAATTTCCCGATGAAATTGAGCAAGTTATTGCTTTACCTGGCATCGGCCGCTCAACTGCTGGTGCTATTTTAAGTTTATCGTTAAAGCAATATCACCCTATTTTAGACGGTAATGTAAAACGAGTACTGGCACGAAGCTACCTTGTTGAAGGTTATAATGGCTTAAGTAAATTCGATAAAGCTTTGTGGCATTTAAGCGAAACATTAACCCCTGCCATTGAAACTGATAGCTTTAATCAAGCTATGATGGATCTCGGCGCAACGGTATGCACACGTAGTAAACCAAGCTGTGAGTTATGCCCTGTTGAACAAAGTTGTTTAGCCAAAGCAGGCGAACAACAGATGAACTTCCCACAGAAAAAGCCTAAGAAAAAAATCCCTGAAAAACAAACTATCATGGTGATCCCTAGGTTGAAAAATGAACGCTGTGATAAAGTTTTAATGGAAAAACGTCCTCCCGCTGGTATTTGGGGCGGGTTATGGTGTTTTCATGAAGTCGATGAACAGAGCGAAATTGATGACTTAATGGCTGATTTGTCACTTAAGGCGCTTTCTTCACAAACCTTAACTGAGTTTAGGCACACTTTTAGTCACTTTCATTTAGACATTACTCCTGTGATAGTAGATTGCCAACAGCTTGAAGTTTCAAAAATAAACGAACCTAATCAGCAAAAGTGGTATGATTTACACCAAGGATTGAGTGTTGGTTTAGCAGCCTCCACACAAAAGCTACTTACTTTGCTTAGAGACTGTTGATCATTCATGTTTAGATATGAACAAATAATCAGTAAAGCTCTACAGTTGTACTAATTAACTACTACCTACCTAATAAAGAGAAGAGAATCCATTATGAGTCGCACAGTATTTTGTCAAAACCTAAACAAAGAAGCCGAAGGTTTAGGTTTCCAACTTTATCCCGGCGAAATTGGTAAACGTATTTTTGACAACATTTCTAAAGAAGCTTGGACTGTCTGGCAAAAAAAGCAAACCATGCTAATAAATGAAAAAAAAATGAATATGATGAACGTAGATGACCGTGCTTTTTTAGAAGCAGCTATGGTTGCTTACCTATTTGAAGGTAAAGAACCAGAAATTGAAGGTTATGTGCCGCCAAGCAAATAATCACAATTAACAGTTACACAATTTTTGACTGTTTGTTTTATAGCTCGTTAATGCTTATAAAAAGTGCACGGAAAACAAATTTGCTGTAAAAACCAGCAAACAAACACTTTTTATAAAAAACTTAGTAGAAAACAGTTGACGGGGTAAAGGAAAAACAGTTTAATACGCCCCGTCTTAACGAGGTAGCGAATTACAGCCAAGTTAAACATGTTGTGCCCCGATAGCTCAGTTGGTAGAGCAGAGGATTGAAAATCCTCGTGTCCCTGGTTCAAATCCGGGTCGGGGCACCATATAAAGATAGAGGCCTCAGCACTAATACTGCTGAGGCTTTTTTCGTTTCTGAAGATCAAAAACCTTAAAACAATCGTTTCTTAAAATAGCCGTGTCTCAAGGTTCTAATAGATTAGGCTAGTAAGCCTTAATGATTAAACCTTAGCCAGTTGAATTTGTGGTTCAACTGGCTAGAGTTTTACTCTAAAGCTGTTCCTTTAACGAAAATAATAAATCTAAGGCCTGTCTCGGGCTTAATTCATTAATATCAGTATCATGGAGTGTAGTTAATACTGAATGTTCATCAGGGGCTAAACTCAGTTGTTCAAAAGCATCACTCTGTATAGAGGCTGGTTGTATGCTAGGGCTTTGTTGTTGCTCTAATTCACTTAACCTTTGCTTAGCACGCTTTATCACTGTTTTTGGAACTCCTGCCAATTGTGCGACTTGCAAACCAAAGCTTTTGCTTGCTGCTCCTTCTTGTACTGCATGCATAAAGACAATGTTATCATCATGTTCCATGGCGTCTAAGTGGACATTGGCTAGTGTTGAAATCTGTTCTGCAAGCATGGTTAACTCAAAGTAATGTGTAGCAAATAAAGTAAAAGCTTTGGTTTTAAGTGCTAACATTTCCGCACAAGCCCACGCGAGTGATAAACCATCATAAGTACTTGTTCCACGGCCAATTTCATCGAGTAACACTAAGCTCTTATCAGTAGCGTTATGTAAGATATTCGCAGTTTCAGTCATTTCAACCATGAAGGTTGAGCGGCCACTAGCTAAATCATCAGAAGCCCCAATACGGGTGAATATTCTATCAACTAAACCAATAGTTGCGTTGTCAGCAGGTACATAACAACCTATATGGGCAAGTAAAACGATTAAGGCCGTTTGGCGCATATACGTTGATTTACCACCCATGTTTGGACCCGTGATAATCAACATTTTGCGTTGCTCAGTTAATAACACTGGATTAGCAATAAAAGCATTGTTAGTCATTTGTTCAACTACAACATGGCGACCTGCATCAATACTGATACCTGGTTCTTCAACCAAGTTAGGTTTGACATAGTTTAGTGCCAATGCACGTTCTGCGAAGGTGGTTAATACATCAAGCCTGTCTCTTATACACATCTCCGAGCCCACGAGACCGTACTAGATCTCGT
>CAJXRC010000186.1 GCA_913058405.1 uncultured Colwellia sp.
TACGAGATCTAGTACGGTCTCGTGGGCTCGGAGATGTGTATAAGAGACAGACAATACCTGACCATCTAAAGCAGGCAAGAAGAGCACATAGGCGTCTGCGGCGAGAGAACTACCATAATTTAAATTCCCAGCTAAGCCGAGAATTACGGCAAAAAAGCCAAAAATAAGTAAATAAACCGGTAAAACCCACCTTGCCATACCACTTGTTTTTTTATCTTTTATTTCAACAAACATCACTTGAAATTGTCTTGGTAAACATAAAAAAGCGGACATGACGATAATCAACATGCCGAATAAACCAAAGAGGTTATTGAACTCAAACTGTTTACTCATATCAAACTGATCTTTAGATAACTCCCATATATCGGCAGGGGAGTCATAAATAACAAAGCTAACGAATAAGCCTACTAAAAGGAAAGCAATTAACTTCACGAGAGACTCAAAGGCAATCGCGATCATGACGCCAGGATGACGTTCAGTTATATCGATCGTTCTGATGCCAAAAATAATGGTGAAAACGGCAAGTATGATGCTAACTACTAAGCCTATCTGCCAAATAGGTAGGTCTTGTGTTTCTTGTAATATTTGATAGGAATTTACGATCGCTTTTAGTTGCAATGCTATATAGGGCATGGTGCCTATCAAAGCGACTAAGGTGATAATAATGGCTAAGGTTTGCGATTTACCAAAGCGCGCTGATAACAGATCGGCAATAGAGGTAATTTTGAGCTGTAAACTGGTTTTTATAATGCGTTGAATGAAAGGCCAAGCAAAAACAAACAGCACAATAGGTGCTAAATAAACTGAAAGGAAGGTAAAAGAGTGATTGGCCGCTTGTGCAGTCGTGCCTAAAAAACCCCAAGAAGTACAGTAAACACCTAACGATAAGGCATAGATAATGGTTTGTTGTTTGGCTTCTAACTTATTGCGATATTTCCCACCTAAATGAGCAATAAGAAACAACAGACCTATATAGCCAATACTAACGCTAACCAACAACCAATTCGCAAACATAACAGTAAACCCAATGACTTATCACTTGTTAAATTTAACATATTTCTTTAGATAAAAATCTCTATATTTCTAAGACTTAAGGACTAGTCTTTGAGTAAATTATTTCCTACGACTAAAGGACTAGGTGCTAGGTGCTAAGTCTTATTTCCGATTGTTACATTTTTGTACTGGCTTATGATGATTAGGTAAACCTGAGTTCGGTTGACATAAAACACACATAATAAGTTCAAATAAAATAACAAATATAACAAGGGAAATAGCAATGGTTAGCAATAAATTAAAAAAACTACTACTCGCCTCACCTTTACTTGTCGCTGCAACTGCAGCAAATGCTGGTTATGACATCAAAATATCAGATGAAGATAAAATATCTTTTGGTGGGTACATCAAAGTAGATGCCCGTTATGTAGACGGTAATATTGGCTATAAGCCTTTCTGGATTGGTTCAGGCGCTAAGCTTGCTGAAGATGCTTCACAATTCAATATTTTTGCCAATGAAACTCGTTTCAACATGAAATATACCCATGGTGAAGTAATGGGCTTTATTGAAATGGATTTTTGGGGCGGCGGTGGTAACGAAATTGTTTCAAACTCTGCTCATCCTCGTCTTCGTCACGCTTTTATCAAATATAAAGACGTGTTAGCAGGACAAACGTGGTCAACATTTATGAATACTAGCGCTATCCCTGAATCAGCTGATTTTGCTGGTGCAACAATGGGCTTAGTGTTTATTCGTCAAGGTCAAGTTCGCTACACAGTTGGTGATTTCCAATTCTCACTAGAGAATCCTGAAACTTGGGGTGGTGATACCGCAAATGACAGTGTTCCAGATGTGGTAGCTCGTTATAACTTAAAAGGTGACTGGGGCTCTGTTTCATTCTCTGCTTTAGGTCGTCAACTTAATACTAATTCAGGTGAATCTGAAACAGCGATTGGCGGTTCAATTGCCGGTCGTATTAAAACAATTGGTAAAGATGATTTCAGATTCCAATTCCATCAAGGTGAAGTAGGTCGTTATGTAGGTGTTGCGTTCACTAAAGATATCAATACTGATCCTGCAGGCGTTGAAAACGTTGAAGACACAACGGCTTATTTAGCTGCGTACCGTCATTACTGGAATGAAACATTAAGATCTACTGTGCTTTACGGTTCAGCTAAAGCTGATTACTCAGGTGCTGAAAGTAGCCAATGGAGTGTTAACTTATTTGAAAACCTAACTAAGCAATTAGCAGTAGGTGTTGAAGTAGGTCAGTTCAGACAAGACAACCTAGATGCAGATTCAAACTACGCACAAGTAACAATGAAGTACGTACTTTAGTTTTATCGTATACGTAACAACTCCCATTTTGTTGTTACGTTTTTGAGGGGGGAAGTATCCCCCCTCTTTTTTAGATACAACATATAAAGTATCTCGCAATGACAGACGCTATACGGATTTAGCTTATTAGACAATGCAGACGGTACAGGAAGTACCTTATTAGTTAATGCAGGAGCAATTATCCTGATGCAAATTGTCTTGATGTTTCAAGCGTATCAAAGCGCATATATTTTTTTATCAATTGAGGAGTGTGAGTATGACTGAGTCAATACTCAAAGTAGAGAATGTTTCATTAGCGTTTGGAGGTGTAAAAGCCTTAACCGACGTTAGCTTTGAAGTTCCCCGTGGCTCTGTATTTTCCATTATCGGTCCTAACGGTGCTGGTAAAACCTCCATGCTTAACTGTATTTCCGGACGGTACCAACCAAATTCTGGAAACGTTATTTTCAATGACAAAATTGTCACAGATTTACGACCAAATGACAGAGCAGATCTTGGTATGGGCCGTACCTTTCAAAACTTAGCCTTGTTTGGTCACATGTCGGTTCTAGATAACATCATGGTTGGCCGTCATCATTTATTGAAAAATAACTGGTTAACCGGACCATTATATTGGGCATCTCCAGCGCAAAAAGAAGAGCTTGCACACCGTCGTTATTGTGAAGAAATTATCGACTTTTTAGAAATTTCTCATATCAGAAAATCTGTTGCCGGTACTTTGTCTTACGGTTTACGTAAGCGTGTTGAGCTAGCGCGTGCAATGGCATTAAAACCTAAATTAATTCTTCTTGATGAGCCTATGGCAGGTATGAATTTAGAAGAAAAAGAAGATATGGCGCGCTATATCCTCGATTTGAATGAAGAGTTTGGTATCACGGTAGTGATGATTGAGCATGACATGGGCGTTGTAATGGATATTTCGCACCAAGTAATGGTGCTCGATTTTGGTAAGAAACTGATGTCAGGTTTACCTGATGAAGTGATGGCGGATCCACATGTTAAACGTGCTTATCTTGGTATTGAAGATGACGATGAAATAGAAGAAGAAGCGACTAATGCCACTGAAGAGAGGGAGGCTAGCTAATGTCTAACTTACAAGCAGCAACACAAGATTTCGAAATGGGAGAGTTAGATACTTTTCCAAAAATACTGAGACAAAATGCTAAAAGCTGGCCAGATGATATTGCCATGCGAGAAAAAGAGTTCGGTATTTGGAACGAATTTACCTGGTTAGATTATAACAATCGCGTTAAGTGGTTATCACTAGCGTTAATCAAATTAGGTGTTAACCCGAAAGAAGCAATCGCCTTATTGGGTGATAACAGACCAGAATGGGTTTGGGGTGAAGTAGCCGCGCATGCTATGGGTTGTTATTCAATCGGTATTTTCCAAGACTCCTTACATGAAGAAGTTGTTTACTTACTTAACAAAAGTAATGCAACGGTTGTTATCGCAGAAGATGAAGAGCAGTGTGATAAATTGCTTGAATTAGGCGAAGAAATTTCTGATGTGAAATTAATTGTTTATTGTGATCCGCGTGGTATGCGCAAATATGATGATAAACGTTTGATCAGCATTGAAGAAATATATAAGCAGGGTCAAGCAATAGAAAAAATGTCACCTGAGTTATATGACACTTATGTTGATGCGACCAATGCTGATGAAACGGCCATTTACTGTACGACTTCAGGCACAACCTCAAAACCTAAAATAGCCTTTTTATGTGGTGGTAACTTTGTTAAGCACTGTAGTTCATATTTACGTGCTGACCCCCGCAAACCTGGTGATAACTATGTATCAGTATTACCACTTCCATGGATCATGGAACAAGTCTATGCCGTTGGCCAAGCGTTAATTGCCCGTCAAATAGTTAACTTTGTTGAAGGACAAGAAACATTGATGGCTGATTTACGTGAAATTGGGCCAAATTTTGTTTTACTTGCACCACGTGTTTGGGAAGGTATTTTAGCCGACGTTAAAGCCCGCATGATGGATTCAACGCCACTTAAACAAAAATTATTTGATTATGCTTTTACACTTTCTGAAAAAGCACAATTAGAAGGTAAACGTTCAGCATTTGCCGACTTCTTATTGATGAATGCCTTAAAAGATAGATTAGGTTTCACCAATTTGAAATCAGCGGCAACTGGTGGTGCAGCCATGGGACCTGATACTTTCAGATTCTTCCAAACTATTGGTGTTCCGTTACGTCAGCTTTATGGCCAAACAGAATTATGTGGAGCTTACACAGTACATAACGAAAATGATGTTGATTACGACAGTGTTGGTGTTGCTTTTGATACTGCTGAAGTAAAAGTCATTAATGCTGATAAAGAAGGTGTTGGTGAGGTTATCGCTAGAACTGTGGGTATGTTTACGGGTTATTTAGATAATCAAAAAGCCTATGACGAAGATGTTATTGATGGCTGGATGCATACCGGTGATGCGGGTTATTTCAAACCTTCAGGGCACTTGGTCATTATCGACCGAATCAAAGATTTAGCTAAAACCAGCAATGGTATTCAGTACTCGCCACAATATATTGAAAACAAATTGAAATTCTCATCATTTATTGGTGAAGCCGTTATTTTAGGTAAAGACAAACCTTACTTAAGCGCCATTATTTGTATTCGTTTCTCTATTGTTTCTAAGTGGGCAGAGCAACAAGGTTTAGGTTTTACTAACTACACCAGCCTTTCAGCGTTACCTGAAGTTTATGAAAAGCTTAGTGAAGAAGTAGAAAAAGTTAATGCGACTTTACCTGACGCACAAAAAATCAATAAGTTTATTTTACTTTATAAAGAACTTGATGCGGATGACGGTGAATTAACACGTACGCGTAAAGTCCGTCGTACCGTTATTGCTGATAAATATGGCGACATCATTGACTCTATTTACGACAACAAAGAGAGAGTTGATATCGATACTGTGATTACTTTCCAAGATGGTGGTAGTTCGCGTATTCAAACAACACTCAAGGTCGCTACGGTAATTGAAAATGATGGTAGTGCGGTTTCATCAACAAGTAGTCAAACTCAGAGGAAAGCATCATGAATTTTGAACTCTTAACGCAATTAGTCGTCAATGGCCTTATTGTTGGCTTGTTATACGGTGTCATTGGTATGTGTTTTGTGTTGGTTTATAAATCAACACAAATTGTTAACTTCGCTCAGGGTGAATTCTTACTTATTGGCGCCTGGGTATGTTGGGCTTCTCTGATTTACTTAGAGCTACCGTTCTTTTTAGGTTTCTTACTATCACTGTTATTTATGGCGGCCTTTGGTGTGCTGTTACAAATGATAGTACTGCGCCCTATGATTGGTGAGCCGATTATTTCGGTAATCATGGTCACTATCGGTCTGTCTATCTTCTTCCAATCATTAATGAAATGGATATTTGGTGTTTCACCACAAAGTTACCCGCAAGTATTTGATACGCAAAGTATTAATATCTTGGGGTTAAATGTAGAAATGGCCTACTTAATGAGTACGGTGATAGCGTTAATTATCATGGTCGCGTTCTACATGTTCTTTAAACACTCTAAACATGGTTTAGCAATGAGAGCTACGGCTTTTGATCAACAGGCGTCTCAAAGTCTAGGTGTGTCTGTAAAGCATGTATTTGCGATGAGTTGGGGTATTGCGGCAACAGTTTCTGCTACCGCAGGGATAGTACTTGGTATGGTGAATGGTGTTTCTGACTCACTTTCCATTATGGGTATTAAAGTGTTCCCAGCCGTTATCTTAGGCGGATTAGACTCTATTGTTGGCGCCATTGTTGGCGGTTTGATTATCGGTGTATTAGAAAACGTAGCTGAGTTTTTTGATAGTCAATATTTACACATCGGTAATATGTACGACATCGCACCATTTTATGTGTTGTTAATTATTCTTTGGTTCAAACCTTATGGTTTATTTGGCACTAAAGACATTGAGCGTATATAGCGCGATTTTAGAACTGTTTAGCTAGGCTCGACTAAGCCTAGCGCAACTTAATTAACAATATCAATAAAACGAACAATTATTAGGAGTGAATTATGTCTAGTTTAAGTATGCGCCCGTGCGGAGATTTTCGCACAAGCTACAAACAAGATAATACAATTTTTGAAACAAGTACCATCCGTTGGGTGACCATTTTTACCATCATAGCATTGTGCTTTGCACCGTTAGTTGTTGATGGTTACTTTATTACCTTATTAATTCAAATCTCCTATTTAGGCATTGCTGCGCTAGGTTTGAATATCTTAGTAGGTTACACCGGACAAATATCGTTAGGGCATGGTGCTTTCTTTGGCTTTGGTGCATTTGCCTCGGCCTGGTTAAACACCAGCTTACATATACCAGTGTTTTTATGTATTCCTTTAGCAGGTTTCTTAACTATGGGCGTTGGCATGATGTTTGGTGCGCCAGCTGCACGTATTAAAGGTTTGTACTTAGCAATAGCGACACTTGCTTCGCAGTTTATTATTGAAGATTTCTTTGCTCGTGCAGAATGGTTCTCTGGTGGTGCCGCAGGTTCAATGGCTGACCCAGTAAGCTTATTTGGTTTTGCTTTTGATACAGACCAAAGTTTTTATTATGTAGCGTTGTTTTCATTAGTCTTCATGTTTATCTGGGGCTGTAACTTAATGCGTAGCCGTGATGGACGTGCTTTTGTTGCGGTACGTGATCATTATCTATCTGCTGAAATCATGGGTGTTAAGTTAAATAAATACCGCTTACTTTCATTCGGTATCTCTTCTTTTTATGCTGGTATTGGTGGTGCGTTATATGCCCATTACTTAGGTTATGTATCTGCCGAAGGTTTTACCATCATGATGTCAATTCAATTCTTAGCGATGATCATTATCGGTGGTTTAGGTTCGATAAAAGGTACCTTGATGGGGGTTATCTTCATGGTGTTCTTACCTGAAGTATTAGAAAGCGGTGTTGGTGTAATGAAAATGACTGATTGGGGCAACATCCCTATGGTTGTTGATGGATTAGCTTACATCAAAGAAATGGCTATTGGTTTAGTTATCATCGGCTTCCTAATATTTGAGCCAGAAGGATTAGCACATCGTTGGGCACAAATTAAAAATTATTGGAAATTCTATCCATTTGCTTACTAGGTTGTAGTGAATACCTAATAAACGAATGGTGAATAAATCGCAGTTAGACCAGATGAGTTAATTGATCTAACTGCAAAATAGCAATAGTAAAAATAAAAATAATACTTGCAGACCTAATTTCTTATATAAACCGAATACTTATATAAATAGGTACTAAATAAAAAGTTGAGGAACGTTCAAATGAATAGCATTAAAAATAAAAAATTATTACTAAGTTCAATTACTACTTGTATCGCTTTAAGTTTTACAAGCCAAGTTCAAGCAGAAGATTCTGTTTTTGTTGGTCACTTAGCTGACATGTCAGGCCCTACTGCCTTTGTTGGAAAAAACTATGCCAATGGTGTTCGTGATTCACTTGCTTATATAAATGCCCATGGTGGTATTAGTGGTACTAAGCTTAGATCTGAAACGATTGATTACGGTTATAAAGTTCCACAAGCTATCGCTGCTTATAAAAAATGGAAATCACGCGAAGGCATGGTTGCTATGCAAGGTTGGGGTACAGCGGATACTGAAGCATTAATCTCGTTCGTTGCCCGTGATAAAACACCTGTTTTCTCTGCATCTTATTCTGGACATTTAACAGATCCTACAGGTAAAAACCCTCACACTAAAAAACCAGCGCCTTATAACTTCTTTTACGGTGCATCTTACTCAGACGCTTGTCGTGGTTTAGTACAGTGGGCAGCCGATGATTGGAAAGACAAAGGCGCTAAAGGACAACCAAAATTCACTCATATTGGTGCAAACCATCCTTTCCCAAATGCGCCTAAAGCAGCTTGTGCAGAATATGCTGAAGAGCTTGGCTTTGACGTTCAATCACCAGTAGTTGTTTCTATGAAACCAGGTGATTTTAAAGCGCAATGTTTAAGTATTAAAAGCTCAGGCTCTAACTATGGTTATGTAGCTAACATAGGTGGCTCAGTACTATCTTTAATTAAATCTTGTGACACTGTTGGTGTAGATATTCAATTTATGTCAAGTATCTGGGGTGGCGATGCCAATATGTTTAATGCTGCTGGTTCAGGCATTAAAGATTACATCTTCCCAACGATGACACCATTTTGGAGTGACGATGTACCTGGTATGAAACTAGTACGTGAAATTTCAAAAATGTCAGACAGAACAGGTAAAGAAGAACGTGTTCATCATTATATGCGCGGCGTTTGTTCAACATACTTCATGAAAGAAGCGATGGAATGGGCAAAAGAAAACGGCGGCATTACTGGCGAAAACATTAAAAAAGGTATGTATGTTAAGCAAAACTGGGTACCGAAAGGTTTAGAAGGTGTATGTTTAGCGGCTAACTGGAGCAGTGATGATCACCGTGGTATTAACCAAGTTAATATCTATAAAGGCAACTACGAAAGTGGTGATGTTGAAGTTGAAAAAGTATCACAAGTTACCTTGGAACGTCGTGATGATTGGTTAGGTTACTAAGCCTAGTCATACTTGGCACCGTAGCTTTATTGTCGTCGTTGAGAGCCACATTAGTTAGTGTACTAAAGCTAACGTAAGCGAATGTGGCCCGCAATTTGACGGCTTCGCTACAGCACCAATTATTTAGAGAATTTCAATTCATTAAATAATTATATAAATTTTTATGAGCTAATGGCTATTTAACGAGTAGCCATTAGGTTAAAAATCTAAGAGAAAGTACGGGGTATTTATGTCACAGGCGGCAGCAAAAATTCAAACAGCCACACCTATGTTACTGTCTCTTATACACATCTCCGAGCCCACGAGACCGTACTAG
>CAJXRC010000187.1 GCA_913058405.1 uncultured Colwellia sp.
TACGAGATCTAGTACGGTCTCGTGGGCTCGGAGATGTGTATAAGAGACAGGTTCGTATGCGGCCCAACTGAGCTTCTATGCCTGTTAAGTGTGCTTTCAAGTCTGTTGAATTAAGCGCACAATTAAATGAAAAGGCAGTATTAGTAAAATCTGCCTGTTCAGTAAAACCCACAGGCTCAGTACTTAGTAAAGTTGCCATACTTGCCCGAGTGTCTATGTTTTTAATCAGCTCAAACGCTTGGTGTATATTTGCTTGTGCATCAATGTTTGAGCCGACAGCGACAATGTAAAATGGCATTAAGCTGAACGCTCTGCAGTAATAGAAACATTTTTCGCATAGCGTAAGGCGCCTGGTTTAGCTACTTGCAACTTAGCGTGTAATACCCCATCAAAGGAGATAATTAAATCTAATAACACACCGAGTAATCGTTCAATAGTTTTATAACTGGAATTGAGCACAACTTCTAAAATTTCTTTATTGATGGTGCGGTAATTAACGCAATCTTCAATGTCATCAGACAACATAGCTTTAGATATGTCTGCTTCAATCCAATAATCAATAATGAGTTTTTGTTTGTTCTTGCGTTCTTCTTCGGTGATACCAAGAATGGCGTAAATCTCTAATTTTTCAACATATATGCTGGACATTGTAAGTGACTCCCTCCGTCTATCTGTAATGTTTGTCCCGTAATGGAATTGTTTTTAGCTAAAAACTCAATGGCTGAATATAAATCTGCTAACGGTACTTTACGCTGTAAAAGGTTCATATCTTTACTTTCGACCTGAGTCGCTATTTGGCTAGAATCCTGTTTACTTTCCGCGATGCTCGTTGGCTCCATCGCATCTAACACAAAGCCTGGTGCTATCGCATTAACTCGTACATTCGGTGCACACTCTATTGCGGCCAATTCTGTTAATGTTTCTTGCGCTTTTTTCGAGATGAAATACGCCGACTTATTGGTATAAAGATGCGATAAATTAGCATCAGAAATATTAATAATTTGGCACGGCTTGTTTTGTTTTACTAATGCCTGAATTAACAACCAAGGACTTGTAAGATGAATATTTAGATTGCTTTGTATTTGCGCTAAAGAAGATTCAAGTAATGAGCCTTGGCCAAATATCGAGGCACTGTTTATCAGTAATTCAATATGGGGTACTTGCGCCAGCAATGCTTCAAATCGTTGCTCAATTGTCGCAGGATCATCTAAATTTGCTTGCCATAAGACCACCTTGATATTAAGTGCTTCTAATTGCGTTTTTAATGCAATGGCAGCAGTTTCAGAATGATTGTAATGCAGCACAATATTCTTACCACTTTTGGCAAATTCACCATTGAGGTACGCGCCGATGCGCTTAGCTCCTCCAGTTACTAATACCCAAGCAGTGCTATTCATCAATCTTTGATCAACTGTAAAAACTCAGCGCGGGTATCTTTGCATTTCATGAATGAACCAAGCATACATGAGGTTTTCATTTCAGAGTTTTGTTTTTCAACACCACGCATACGCATACATAAATGTGATGCAGACATGACAACACCGACCCCTTTTGCACCGGTAACATCCATAATGGCATTAGCAATTTCTTGCGTTAAATTCTCTTGAATTTGTAAACGACGTGCGAACATATCAACGATACGTGCCAGTTTAGATAAACCTAATACTTTGCCGTTTGGGATATAACCAATGTGGCAACGACCAGTAAACGGTAACATGTGATGTTCGCACAACGAGTAGAGTTCAATATTGTTAACCACTACCATTGAATTACAATCTGAGCTGAATAACGCACCGTTGATAACTGAGTCTAAATCTTGCTCATAACCCTGAGTAAGAAATTTCAATGCTTTGGCTGCACGTTTTGGCGTATCTACCAAACCTTCACGGCTTGAATCTTCACCTATTTGTTCGATAATCGATTTAAAATTTTGTTCCACTGGGTTACCTGCTTATTATGTTAATTTGATATATACCCAAACCACTTAAAGATGCGTACTTCACGACATCTGAATGATTCACCTGGCTTGGGTATAAATTTGAATGATTACTTACACATGCTGATCTATTAAAATTGCATTACCATCAGGATCTTTAATAGAAAAACTTGAAGGACCGCTTTCACCACTAATAGATTGTTGTATTATGTCGACACCTTGAGCTTCAAATTCTTTTAAGAGCTCTCTAATGTCAGTAAAAGATTCTAGCGTTTTACAGTTTTTATCCCAACCAGGATTAAAAGTCATTATATTACCTTCAAACATGCCCTGAAATAAACCTATAGTATGCTCACCGTTTCTCAGTATTAACCAGTATTGCGTTTGATCTCCACCAATGACTTCGAAGCCTACCTTTTGATAAAATACTTTCGACGCTTCGATGTTACTTACCGCTAAACTTACCGAAAATGCACCTAATTTCATTTTATACTCCTCAGTTTTATGACTAAAGCTTGGTTACAAGGTTAATAGTAGCAAGACTTAAATCTTAATAAAGTATGGTATCACCACTAAAAGAACACCAACAATAAGTAGCATAGTTACACTAGACATAAAATATGGGAAGACAAAAAGTGATAAACCGATACAGAAAGGAACAAGTGCTCTTTGCTTCTTACCATACATAAAATAGCCAATACCTATACCACCAAACAAAACACTCCAAACCATTATTGATGCACTATCCATTTAGAATTCTCTTATTGATACTGGTTGGCTAAATGATGAAATGAAGTAGACCACAAGCAAAGGTTATCTGTCTAAGCTTATGTTTTTATTATTTTGTTTCTTGTGCCACACCATACAGAGCAATACAGCAAATAGTCCACTAAGGTAGGTTGCGAGTAGAGGAATGATGGTAAGCTGGTATGCGTGTTCATAATCTTCAGGGTAATATGAATCACCCGCTAAAAACCACGCTGAAATAGCGCCTACAATTAACCAAATGACCGATACCATGCGTTTATGGCTAGGTGCTGTGACATAACCAATAATAACCACACAAAAGGCAGCAACCGCCCCTATAATCGGTTTTTTCCAAACGCCAGCTAAATCGGCAAGAAATCCTGCAGCGAAGGCGGAAGCGACAAATGAAATAATCACTATTACAATTGATAAAGTAAAACCTTTAACTTGATTCATACTTAGCCCTATTGAAAACACTATCGTTTATTATGTAGACACACTAGAAAGCTTATCTACCAGAATAGTAAATAATTTACACTAAATCATAGGTTATACCAATCGTATTAAATGGTGTATTTTCATTAATTTGAGAAAAATATTAAGTAATAAGTAATTATCTCAAGGCTATAAAATATTCTGTGCAGAACTACTAGCACTGTATTTTAGGAATATCACGCCATTGACTGGTGTATTGAGGACTTAAAAATGCTCGTCGCATTTGCCACTTTTCATGATGCCCTTCAGCGGCTAGTTTTAAGGTGCTATCTCCGTATCTGTGGTTCACATTATCTAAGCATTTCATTACATTACTATTAGTGTGATCGGGCATAAATAAGTCTCGTTGTATAAACATTTTGTTATTTAATTCGATTGCACCGACACCACAACGATAAAAAGGCACGCCTGCTTTGTATATAGAATTAATAACGTAATCGACTGCGCGTGCCATTTCACAAGTATTCTCAGTCGCTAGAATAAACGGATAAACAATAGTTTGCTTGTAATACAAGTCATCATGCGGTGAATTAGAGGCAAATATCATTAATTTTTTAATAAGTGAATTTTGTCTCCTTACTTTCCTACCAACAATGGCTGCATGTGTTACTAACGCTGAGCGAAGCTCCTCTTTTGTAGTAATTCGCTGTCCGAAACTTCGCGTTGAAAAAATCTCTTTTTTGGGTGATTTTACCTCATCCCAAGACAAACAACTGATGCCGTTTAATTCATTCACGGTTCTTTCAGTTACTACGCTAAATTGTTGTCGTATATGCTTCGGATCTTGCTCTGCTAACTGCGCAGCATTGTTAATGCCCTCAAGTCGTAATCGTTTAGCTATTTTGCGCCCGACGCCCCATACCTCGTCAATATTCATGCGATTGAGTATTTCATCCCTGCTTGCTTTGTTATTAATAACAGCAACACCATTAAAGCCAGAAAGCTTTTTGGCAGCATGGTTTGCTGCTTTTGACAGTGTTGCTGTATCTCCAAAGCCAACACCGACAGGCAGCCTCGTTTCCTTCCAAATGGCTTTTCTTATTTGATTTCCATATTCATGCCAATCCTTTATACAACTTTCATAATGGTCAAAATATAAAAAGGATTCATCAATTGAGTAGATATACTGATTATCACAAAAACGGCCAATGACATTCATCATTCGCTCACTTAAATCGGCATATAACTCATAATTTGAAGATCGAACAACCACACCATGTTTTTCAAGCAATGATTTAATTTGGAAATACGGTATAAACTTTGGGATACCAAGGCGCCTTGCAAGTGGGCAAACAGCACAAACACAACCATCGTTGTTGGTTAATACGACAACGGGTTTGTTGCGTATGCTGGGGTCAAAAACTTTTTCAGCACTTGCATAAAATGATACCGCATCAACTAAAGCATACATGCCGCTAACTCTGGAGATTTATGATGTAAGCGAATAGAGCGAGTCACAACGCCCTCTAGTGAAAATTCATCTTCAGGAGTAATTGAGACTGGCGCAAAATCAGCGGAGGCAGATAATAGCCTAGCTTGTACCTTATCAATTAACTTACAGACAAAACAGCCATTGTAATTAGCGACAATAACGTCACCATTTCTAGCGGTTAATGATCTGTCGACAATGAGAATATCGCCATCAAATATACCCACTCCTTTCATTGATTGCCCAGAAGCTTGGCCAATGAAGGTGGCATTGGGATGTTTTATGATTAACTGATCAAGCGATAAACCTAATTCTTTGTATTCTGCCGCCGGAGATTCAAAACCTGAAATACCAGCTTCGGCATATATTGGGATAACTTTCATATAAAAACCACACTATACTGTAATTATATACAGTATAGTGTGGTTTGCTTAATTTATGAAGTACTGAGTCTATACTTTGAGTTTGTATGGCTATAACTATTATCATCGTTAGCTGATTTATTACTTCAGAATTTAATTATTTTTCTGATGAAAAATACACAGATGTGGTGCTAACTGCGCTAGAGAATAATTAGCCAGTTTAGTATCAAAGGTGACGTTCAGCTAAGTTAATAGCTCTTTCAAATCACAAAAAAAGTAACACGTAACCAATTAAATGATATTAAAACAATTAGTTAGATAAATAGATAAGTTTAAATATAGTGGAGGGCTACGTTGATGAATGAGTTTAACCGGGGATTTAAGCAATAAAGTATTGCGTTTTATTGATACAGTGACAATGTTTTTTACTTGCCTTACTCTCTAAAAATCGATTTTACTATGCTAAATAAATCTGAATCTCAGTAGTGTTTTTTATCTCAACCAAGTAAGTGCATCATCACGTTCAGTGAATACTTCAATATTTAATACCGCAGAGCTTGGAATAGTTGCTGAAAAATCGGCACTCATCTTAGCCAGTTTATTAGGTGCAAATATTGCTATTTTATCTATGGGTGGCAAAGTACCGAAATGAATGAGCGCATCAAGTTGGGTAGAATAGGAATTGGTTTTATTAATCAATAATGAAAATGATCCACTAAATAATGAGAGTAATAGTTGATGGAGTTCATTTACCATGTCGAGGGTGATGTCTGCACCACCATTAACCGTAATCTCGGCAATGTCATTACTAAGTACGTTGACTTTGGCAAATGATATTTGGAGTATTCCCATATATTAAACTTAATCCTTATTGCTGATTTGTTATCCCTTAACAAATAGTAGTATAGCTAAATATAAAATGTTGTCATCTGTTTTATAACATTGATTACTTTAACTTTTTATACTAACACCTAACAATCCCCATGATTCCTTTATACTCACTATTTACCAATGAATCGGGTCAACTTTGTAGTAAGTGGTCAGTTGACGGTACAGTGCAGGATACTCTATGGATAATTGCTCAGACTTTTCAAAAAACACTTCACTAACGACAGCAAAAAACTCTGCTGGCTCAGTAGCACCATAATAATCAAATATCGATGGCGTACCTGCTGCTGCCTGTTTTTGTAATATTTTAAATTGCTGAGAAAAGATTGTAGACCAACATTGATAACTTTGGTCTTTACCTAAAATAGGGGCACCATTAGCTTTACCATTTTCTTGGTCTAATTGATGGGCAAACTCATGAATTACCACATTGTGGCCATCATTGGGCAGTTCTGCGCCGTGTAGACTGTCTTGCCAAGATAAGACTATTTTACCAAAGTCCCATGACTCACCTGCTAAAGCGACTTTTTTGGTGAATTGAACACCATCAGCATTACGCTGGTTTTGCTCTTTAAGAAAAGCGCTTGGGTAGATTAAAATCGTTTTTAATTTAGGATAATAATCCGTTTTTCTATTCAGCAGTAATAAACAAGCTTGAGCAGCAATAGTGATTTTTATTTCTTCAGTTATTTGAATACCATTGCATCCGATGAAGTCCTTCTCTGCAATAAACACTTGAATATGCTGTTTAAGTTGTAGCTGTAAATCTGCTGGCAATTGCTTAAAATAAGGCATTCTTTGCTGAATTACCTTACGCCATTGCTTTTTGAAAGGACGGCTTCTTATCTTATCGCGCTTGTGTTCGCGCCAATATGGCTTTGCCACTAAATAGCCAATAATTGCTATGCCAATAAAGAGAGGCAAAAGAATAATCAAAATAAAACCTTAATAATACCAATGTATTAAAATAGTGAACCTTAGACATATCTTGGTATGAATTAAGACAAATTCAAGCGATTACCGCTTTCAATCGCAATAATAAGAAATAACGGTCAGTAATCCTTAAATATATTTAAGAGCTACTGACCGTAGATATAACGTTAGATTGAATTGATTACTTGGTGATAATAACAACTGCGCTTGGCTTGGTTTTAATCGCTTTACTTAGCTTCGATAAGCCCAAGTAAGCGGGTTGTCGGCTATCAAGGGAAAAAAACTGAGGTACAGGATTATCAGTAAAAGCGCTATGCCATTCAATAACAGCAAAGTCATCAATATCTAACTGGGTTGTAGTGCCATCAACCAACTCAGCTTCGACCAATACACGATAGCTTTTATAACCGACTCTTGGGGAGTTATAGTCAACCTCTACGCTTTGCCACGTATCTGAACCGTTCAACTCAACAGTTTTAATTAAGTTTTTAGGACTATTTTCAAAGGCATCGAATAACTTTTGTTTCTTTTTTCTTCCTTGCCAGTAATAGTGTAATTTAACGGCTTTTTTACTTTGATAATTTGCTTTAATGGTAACTTGTCTACTGGCAGAGTAAACACGCCAAAAACTTTTCACACCAAAAGATGTCGATTGTTCGCTATTAAGTGCTAAAGCAATACTTATATCACCACTGGCGCCATAATTGTTTAAACTCATTAAGCTTCTATCAAAAAACAAACCACGTTCTGGGCTATCAAAGGTTGAAAAACTTTCAAAGTTACTGCCATTAACTAAATTTTTACCCAGACGATATTTTACATTTTCGTCTTCTATCCATACCTCACTAAGCTGTTTATGCCATGGTAGATGATACAAACTCGCTATCTTGCTGCCTTTTGAAAAAGTTAACTTATGTTTAACGGATGTATTGATATCTGCTTTAACTTCAACCTGTGTATTGTGAACCGATTTAACAGTCACTGATGGTTTTTTAGCATTAATTACACCATGACCACCCGATTGGGTAATAAGGGTATTTCTAACCTTAGAAAGCTCGGTTAAACGCTTCATAACAGTATAACGATTAGTACCTGTTGCAGGCGTTGGTTTATAACCTTTCACGTATAAAGGTACTATTTCCGCGCGATGAAACACTCCTTCATCTAACCAAACATATAAAATGAAACTATGTTGTGTGGCGCTGAAATTTTGGTCAAAGATAAAATTGCCCATGGAATAAGCAATGAGCTTGTTGTCATACAGCTCTAGACCCTGTGTTACATGAGGGTGATGAGCAATGGCAAGCGCTGCGCCATTATCTAAAGCTGATTTTAATCGTTGTTCGGTAACCCCTGTTGGGCTGTTAGCGTACTCTTGACTACCATGATATTGCACTACGGTGACTCTGTCTTGACTCACTTCTTGCTGAACAGAGCTAATAATATTAACCAGTGAACCATAAGCAGCACCGCCGTGTTCGTGATTAGCTGTTTGCGTAGGCTCTGATCGCCCTTCCCAGCCGACATAACCTAGCATAGAGAATTCGGTATTATTAATTGTATCGCGATGAGCCTTTAGCGCTTGTTTTTCATTCATACCCGCACCGGAAAACCCTAAAGGACTTTGTTGTAAAAAGGCTAAAGTTGACTCCATCCCTGGCTCTAAATAATCATAAGTATGATTATTACCCAAACTTACATAATCAACACCCGCCCACACTAAAGCGTCGAGTATTTCCGGTCTAGAATAAAACGTAACTGACTTAGGAGCTCGATCACCAGGTGTTTTATTAGCAATTTGTGTTTCTAAATTAACCGCTGCGTAATCTGCGATACTCATATAAGGTTTGATGTTTTCGACAATCGCCTTGCTATCACTGAGCCTAGTTTCTGGATGAATCAAAATAGAATCGCCAAAGTAAGGTTTATAATAACGGCGATCCATCATGACATCACCACCAAAAGCTAACATGACTCGCTTAGCTTTTTTGGTAACTAAAGTGAGGTCTGCAATAGCAGCATGAGTTTTTTCTTGATTCTGAGAGAAAAGTTCATAATGACTGAACGTTTGAATGTTTTTAAAGTAGCCGTTTTTAACAAAGTTGAGCTGATAAATATCTTTAGTGACCGTAGGTATAACGAAGCGTCCCTGTTTATCACTGGTAACTGATTTATTGTTTAAAGTGATGTTTACCATACTAAGAGGCTGTTGTGATTCATCAAGCAAACGGCCTGTAATGTTGACCGTTTGCTTTGCATTAACATTGAGCTGAAAACCAAAAGCAGTTATTAAAATTATTATAGTTATAAACTGTCGCATATTTGTTCCAAGTTTGTTGCCTCTATAAGGCCTGTCTCTTATACACATCTGACGCTGCCGACGAAGAGGATAGTG
>CAJXRC010000188.1 GCA_913058405.1 uncultured Colwellia sp.
ATGTGATGAGATTACTCGATTGTTATCTATAGATCAATTACTTAAAAATCGAGTTTAAACTGGTTGATGTGTGAAAGAAGGAATTATTCCCGCTTTCCTGTAGAAAGGAGGAATTTAATCGAGCTGTATATAAAAACAGTATCTTGTAATTATTTATTAAGAATTATTTGCTATGAAAAACATTTCTTTATAACAAACGGGATTTGTCACCAATCAGAATTTAAAAACGCGACTTAGTTACCTAAGTCGCGTTTTTCACAATCTACTTATCATCGAGCTAACTATCAGCTCTAACGAAACTACACAGTAACTAAAGTTGATTAACCAATATTAGTTAAACCACCCATATAAGGTTGTAATACCGTTGGAATATTAATACTTCCATCAGCTTGCTGGTAGTTTTCTAAAATGGCAACTAAAGTACGCCCTACTGCTAAACCTGAGCCGTTAAGTGTATGCAACAATTCTGGTTTGTTTGTTTCATTATTTCTAAAGCGTGCTTGCATACGGCGTGCTTGGAAAGCGCCCATATTTGAACACGAAGAAATTTCACGGTAAGTATCTTGTGCTGGTAACCAAACTTCTAAATCAAAGGTCTTTGCTGCGCTAAAACCAACATCGCCACTGCATAATTGTACTGTACGGTATGGTAATTCAAGCTTCTCAAGAATAACTTCTGCGTGACGCGTTAGTTCATCAAGTGCTGCCATTGATGTCTCAGGCTTAACAATTTGTACCATTTCAACTTTATCAAATTGATGTTGACGAATAAGTCCACGAATATCACGACCACCAGAGCCCGCTTCACTTCTGAAACATGGTGTATGTGCAGTCATTTTGATTGGCAATTCACTTTCATCAACAATTTCATCGCGTACTAAATTAGTTAACGGAACTTCTGATGTAGGGATCAACGAGAATTTTTTGTTTGATAAGTCAGTGTGAAATAAGTCTTCACCAAATTTTGGTAACTGACCTGTACCGTATAATGACGCAGCATTAACTAAGTACGGCACGTACATTTCTTGGTAACCATGTTCTTCTGTATGAGTATCAAGCATGAACTGAGCGATAGCGCGATGTAATCGAGCAATTTTTCCACGCATTACAGCAAAACGAGTACCCGCTAGCTTAGCGCCACTTTCAAAATCTAAGCCTTTATCTACAGAAAAACCTAAATCTACATGATCTTTTACTTCAAAATCAAATTCACGAGGCGTTCCCCAACGTTTTAATTCAACGTTGTCATCTTCGTCTTTACCTTCTGGCACAGATTCATCAAGAAGATTAGGAATAGCACTCGCTATTGCATCTATTTTAGCTAAAACGTCGTCTTGCTCTGCTTTAGTCGCATCAAGGTCATTACCTAACTGGCTTACCTGAGCAAGTAATGGTGCAATGTCTTCGCCACGTGCTTTCGCTTGGCCAATAGACTTTGAACGAGTATTACGTTCATTTTGCAGCTCTTGAGTTTTCACTTGGATCGCTTTACGTTGTTCTTCTAACGCATTCAACGTCTCGGTATCTAATACAAAGTTACGTTTGGCAAGTTGTTGAGCGATATTATCTAAATCAGTTCTAAGTAGTTTTGCATCAAGCATAATTATTCACATTCTTGTTAATAAAGTTATTAAAATTTTTTACGGATAAATGCTGCTAATAAATAATTAGCAGCTATTTTGCTAAAGTGGTTACCAAATACATTCCTAACGCTGCAGCAGCAATACACAGCGAAACATTCAATAAAATATTTATCGCCGCCTTTAACACGTCGCCTTGTTGTAATAGTAACAAGGAGTCTAAAGAAAATGTAGAAAAGGTGGTAAATGCACCTAAAAATCCTATTCCTATTAAGGTTCTATGTACACTAACATTGAGAATTTCATGCTCAATGAGTTGATATAACAAACCCATAGTAAATGAGCCGATGATATTAACCATCAATGTAGCAAAAGGGAAACCTTTTCCGAGCCAATTTAGCACTAATTGCGAAATATAGAAGCGTAAACTTGCCCCACAAGCGCCGCCAAGGGCGACAAATGCGTATAAAGTAAAGTTACTAATAGCGTTGGTCATGGCTATTCCTATCAAGCTGGTTCAAGTAATCTAACTTTTCTTTTAATTTTTTCTCTAAACCACGTTCAGTTGGTTGATACAAACACGTATGCGAACTATCGCCTTTTGCTAAGGCTTCAGGAAAATAATTTTCACCCGCTGCATAAGCATTAACTTCATCATGGGCATAGCGGTATTCACTACCGTGGCCAAGATCTTTGGTAATACTACTAGTAGCATTTTTTAAATGTATGGGAACATCTAAATCACAGGTTTGTTGTGCGAGTATTTTTGCTTTAGTAAACGCTTGATAAACCGCATTGCTTTTAGGGGCTAGCGCCATGTATACCGTAGCTTGAGCGATAGCGCGCTCACCTTCACTTGGTCCTACACGATGAAAGGTGTCCCAAGCATTAATAGCAAGCTGCATAGCTCGCGGGTCAGCATTACCTATATCTTCACTGGCAATGGCAAGTAACCGTCTTGCAACATATAGTGCATCACCACCCGCGGTAAGAATTCTGGCATACCAATAAAGTGCAGCATCAGGACTAGAGCCACGTACTGATTTATGAAAAGCACTGATCAAATCGTAAAAAGCATCACCGCCTTTATCGTAAAGGGCTATCTTGCTACCAGCAACTTGGGCAATGAGTTCAACAGTAATCGTTTTAACATCGCCACTAGCTTCTAGTTCGCCTTGCTGAGTCGCTGGCTTGTTTACATGTGTCGTCGAAGTACTATCGAGACAATTTTCTAATAAGTTAAGTAAGCGTCTGGCATCGCCATCACTGCGATTGAGTAAACTTTGTTTCGCATCTTTGCTTAACTTGATACTCAGTTGCTGTTCCGCTTCACATAATGAGAGTGCGCGTTGTAATACTTGTGCTAAATCATCACGGGTTAATTTTTTTAACGTATACAGACGTGCACGAGATAGTAACGCTTGGTTTAATTCAAACGCAGGATTTTCGGTAGTTGCGCCAATAAATATAATGGTGCCATCTTCAATGTGCGGTAAAAACGCATCTTGTTGCGATTTATTGAAACGGTGAACTTCATCCACAAACAGTACGGTTCTACGTTTATTCGTGCCCTCGCCTTGTGCGCGTAATTTTGCTTTTTCAATAGCACTTCGAATTTCTTTAATGCCTGAGGTAACCGCAGAAACACGTTCTATTTCGGCATTCGCATGTTGTGCAATAATTTCAGCTAAAGTCGTTTTACCACTACCGGGCGGGCCCCAAAAGATAAGAGAATGACAATGGCCTTGTTCAATGGATTGAGCTAAAGGAGAATCGCCACCCAAAATGTGCTGTTGTCCAACATAATCGGCTAAGGTTCTCGGACGCATTTTTGCAGCAAGCGGCATAAAGCTTCCTGCAACCGAATGTCCTCCTGTTGAGGCATTAGTAGCAGCGGCTAAGTCGTCATTATCAGGCGTAAGATCAAACAATGAGTCTTGTTGTCCTTCACTGTGGCCTTGGTTAAGACCCGCTGATGAAGGTGAATTATCGTTTGTCTTCAAGTCTTACACCTTCAGGCAAGCTAAAGTTAAATAACGTATCGGCAGGTTCGGTTTTACTGTTAAATTTACTTAAGCTGATTTGACTGATTTGACCTGTGGCATCTTGAAAAGAAAACTCACTTAACTGAACATCATTATTTTCAGTGTCATTAAAGGTTAATGTCAGCTTTTTAATTTGGCTATTTTCATCTTTAGGCATCACGACAAAACGTAAACCACTTTCAACAACACCTTGCTGTTCTATAACGTTGTATTGCTGCCAAAGTTGAGGTTCATCGCTGGTGAGCAATAAAATTGGGGTATTGTGAATCGATTTAGCTAAACTATACGCACTAGCCTGTTCAATAAAAGGGTCATAAAACCACAAGGTATTGCCATCACTGACAATCAAGGTTTCATCGGGTGTAATGGTTTTCCAATTCACTAGGTTTGGTTTGCTAATGGCAATTGTACCTGAGCCTTGTTGTAATATTTCACCTTGAGCATCAAGAATGTTTTGACTAAATTCTGCACTAAAAAAAGCTAACTTACTGAGCTTAGCCATTAAGTGCTCTTTCGCTTCAGCTGATGGCGACACTAAAGCCGTAGTTGTTGTAATCGGTTCTGCAGGTGTCTGGGTGGCATAGGCCACCGTACCGAAAAGGGCTAACGCGGGCACTAATACACTGGTCAAAGCCAATGGTCGAAAAAATGATTTTTTTATATAATTGATTTGCATAGCTTTACTTCTACTATTTACTTTATAAAAAATGAATTGTGTCAGTGTTTGGCTGACACAATGAAAAATAATAAGCGTTAACGTTACCTTGAAACAAGTCTAAAGATAAGTCTAAGGCTGCATTAACGCTTTGGATAGGTTAACAGCTTAAAAATCTCGCACTGGTGGCGGCGCTAATACTTCACGTGCGCCATTATTGCCCGGTGTTGATACGACACCTTGTATTTCCATTTGTTCAACTATTCGTGCTGAGCGGTTATAACCTATTCTAAATTGTCTTTGCACGCTCGAAATCGATACTCGGCGTTTTTCAGTCACAAAATTAACCGCTTCATCATAAAGCGCATCAACTTCTTCAGCTTCACTACCTTCTGGTTGTTCACCCGGTAATAAAATGTCCTGATCGTGTTCACCTGACAGTATTTCATCAACATAGTTAGGCTCTCCACGAGACTTCCAATCTTTAACCACAGCATGGACTTCGTGATCATCAACAAATGCACCGTGAACACGCGTTGGTACGCCCGTTCCTGGTGGTAAATAAAGCATATCACCCATACCAAGTAACTGCTCTGCCCCTTGTTGATCTAATATCGTACGAGAGTTCAAACCTGACGATACCTGAAATGCCATACGCGTAGGAATGTTAGCTTTAATCAAACCAGTAATAACATCCACTGAAGGGCGCTGTGTGGCAAGTATTAAGTGAATACCTGCAGCACGAGCCTTTTGCGCGATACGAGCAATAAGTTCTTCTACTTTTTTACCAACAATCATCATCATGTCAGCAAATTCATCGACGATAACAACAATGCTTGGTAATTTTTCAAGTGTTGGAGGTGTTTGATCTAAGCTATCCGTTGGTTGCCATAACGGGTCTATAATCGGTTCACCTCGAGCAATCGCTTCAAGTACTTTTTTGTTGTAACCTTTTAAGTTACGCACACCTACCGCAGACATCACTTTATAACGACGTTCCATTTCACCAACACACCAACGTAGTGCGTTAGCTGCATCTTTCATATCGGTAACAACTTCAGCCAACAAGTGAGGAATGCCCTCATATACTGAAAGCTCAAGCATTTTAGGGTCAATCATAATCATACGCACATCTTCAGGCGTTGATTTATACAGCAGGCTGATAATCATGGTGTTAACACCAACAGATTTACCTGAGCCTGTAGTACCCGCAACCAGTAGATGCGGCATTTTACCTAAATCAACAACAACAGGGTCACCGGCGATATCTTTACCTAATACCATGGCAAGTGCAGAGGAAGATTCTTCAAAAGCAGGACATCCGATAACTTCACTTAAGTAGACAATTTCACGGTGCTTATTCGGCAGCTCTAATCCAATCACTGATTTACCAGGAATGACTTCAACTACACGCACACTGATAGCTGATAAAGCGCGCGCTAAATCTTTGGCTAAGCTAGTAATCTTATTGACCTTAACACCTGGTGCTAAGTCTAATTCAAAACGCGTTATAACAGGTCCTGGGTAAACAGACACCACTTGCGCTTGTACACCAAAATCGAGTAATTTCGCTTCAACTAAGCGGCTCACTTGATCTAACTCATCTTGATTAATTGGATTTTTGGCTTTATCAGGTCTATCAAGTAAATCGATAGACGGCATGCCTTGAGCAATGCCCTCTTCCACTGGTACTAAGTTAACTTGGCCGTTGTCAACGGAAATACTTTGCTCTACTGGTGTTACAGGGAAATGGTAATCATCACCCACATTAGGTTTTTCAACATCAGCAAACGCAGCAGTAATTTCTTTTTCGCTGACATGTTCTTGAACATTGCCGGCAGAAAGCTCAGTCATTAGCTCAGCAATATCAATAAATGGTTCAGTCTTATCCGCAACAGTATTTTGAAATGACTCTTGTTCATCGTGAGCACTAAAGGATTTAGGTAGCTCTATCATTGCTGTTTGTGCATGCATGCCCGAAGGTAAAGAATCTGAAGGCATTGGCTCTGATGATTGTGTAGCATTTTCAGTAGATGAGCGTTTAGACGTTAACGTTTCATCTTTAGTTTTTGTTTTATTTTTACCTAGGCGACTCTTAACTGAATGGTTTTTATCTGTGCCCAGTTCTTCATCATCGTTACTTTGTTCACTGGTACCAAAATGAGTTTTAATCAGCTTAGGTGAATTAGCTAACCACAGTGCGCTTTCTATAGCATATCGACCGACACTATCTATAAATTTAAGCCATGAAAAACCGGTTAACAGAACAAAACCTGCACAGGTAAAAAGTAAAAATAATAAAGTAGAGCCGACAAAAGAAAAATATGGCAATAAAGTGCCACTAAGGACGTCTCCTAAAATACCACCTGCGGAGAAGTAAAAAATATCATCAAAGTTCATGCTGGCTAAAGAAGTAACGCCAAGATAGAACATGAAAAAACCAATGAGCTTTAGCCCTAAGGTCAGATAATCAAGTTTCATCAATTCATGAAAACGTTGGAATAACAACCAGCCGACGACAGCAATAACAAAGGGCAAACTGTAAGCAATGAGCCCAAAAAGGTTTAACAATAAATCTGAAAGGTAAGCCCCGACCGCACCACCTAAGTTGCGTACTTGTGTTTGATAACCTGTTTGCGCCCAACCGGGATCAGCTGGATCGAAACTAAATAATGCCAACATCATAAACATGGCAAATACAGTGAAAAACAATAACCCAGCTTCAAGTATGCGTTGCACACCGGTGAGCTGTTTACTGGTCAATGATTCAAGCGAAACATCGGAATTTTTTATAAGATCTGAAGACAATTATAAGTACCATTGGAAATTAATACGTCAAATTACGTATATAGCAGTGCTAAAGTATCAAATTAGCGCTTAGTTGGCAGCAATAAATTAGCTTTACCGCATGTTATTTCAATCTACTCACTAAATTAATCATCGCTGGCATAACAAATGAGCAAGTTACTTCGTTAACCTTTGTGTCAGTGTTTTAACGTTTGATGGCAAGTAAGTTAGTTGATTTGATTTCATCCATCACTACGTACGTTCTACTCTCACTTACCGCGGGCAACCTCAATAAGGTATCGCCAAGTAACTCTCTATAAGCAAGCATGTCTTTTACACGCGTTTTAAGTAAGAAGTCAAAATCGCCTGATACCAAGTGACATTCTTGAATGACATCGAGATCATCTACCGCCGCAGCAAAGTCATTGAAAACATCTGGGCTGGTCTTGGTTAGTGTGATTTCAACAAACACTAATAATGCAGCATCAAGCTTATGCGGGTTCAAAATTGCTTTATAACCACTGATGTACTTCTCTTTCTCTAACCTCTTTACTCTTTCTAAACAAGGGGTTGGGCTTAAACCTACCCTTTTGGATAACTCTACATTAGATAGACGACCATTTTTTTGTAGTTCAACAAGAATGTTTTTATCAATGCGATCAATAGTTTTTGTAAGGCTCATGTATATAACTCTGTCTAGTCTCTCTTTCTTAGCATTATATATCGCATTAGACAGAATAACGACAGGTTATTCTATTAGTTTACTCATATACTAGTCGTATCTAAAACAAAAGCACTTCAAATATTTTTAATATGAAGTTGCACTAAATACAATAAGTAAATATAAGAGAGAAAATTATGATTATCGGTGTACCTAAAGAAATTAAAAACCACGAGTACCGTATCGGCCTTACACCTGCAGGTGTTAAAGAGTTATCTGTAAATGGTCACGAAGTGATTGTTGAAAATAATGGCGGCGCATCAATTGGTTTTGATAACGAACAATATATCGCAGCTGGTGCAAAAATAATTGATACTGCTTCAGAAATATTCGCAACTGCAGATATGATTATTAAAGTAAAAGAGCCACAGCCTGTTGAATGTAACATGCTTCGTCCTGGCCAAATTTTATTTACTTACTTACATTTAGCACCAGATCCTAAGCAAACTGAATTATTAGTTGCTTCAGGCGCAACCTGTATTGCTTATGAAACAGTTACAGCTGCTTCTGGTGGTTTACCATTATTGGCACCTATGTCTGAAGTTGCTGGTCGTATGTCTATCCAAGCCGGTGCTCATGCTCTAGAAAAAGCGCAAGGCGGTTTAGGTGCTTTATTAGGTGGTGTACCTGGTGTTGCTCCAGCTAAAGTATTAGTTATTGGTGGCGGTGTTGTTGGTACTCAAGCTGCTCGCATGGCAGTTGGAATGGGCGCTGACGTTACTATTTTAGACCGTTCTTTACCACGTTTGCGTCAATTAGATACTGAATTCGATGGCCGTTTAAAAACTGTTTATTCTACTGCTGATGCAATGGACCAGTTAATTGTTGAAGCTGATTTAGTTATCGGTGCTGTATTAATACCAGGTGCTGCTGCTCCTAAACTAGTAACAAGAGCTCACATCAAAATGATGAAGCAAGGCGCTGTTGTTGTTGATGTTGCTATCGACCAAGGTGGTTGTTTTGAAACGTCAAAAGCAACTACGCATCAAGAACCAACGTATGTAGTTGACGGTGTTGTACATTACTGTGTTGCAAACATGCCAGGTGGTGTTGCGCGTACTTCTACAATGGCATTAACAAATGCAACAATGCCATTTGCTGTTACTATTGCAAACAAAGGTGCTAAGCAAGCATTGTTAGATGATGAGCATTTATTAGCAGGCTTAAACGTTGCTGGTGGAAAAATCACTTACAAACCAGTTGCTGACGTACTAGGTTACGAATATGTTGAACCAAGTGTTGCTTTAAACGCGTAAGGTTTTAACAAACAAATAATACTGTAAAAGTAATTTTTACAGTATACCCGCTGTCTCTTATACACATCTGACGCTGCCGACGAAGAGGATAGTGTAGATCT
>CAJXRC010000189.1 GCA_913058405.1 uncultured Colwellia sp.
ACGAGATCTAGTACGGTCTCGTGGGCTCGGAGATGTGTATAAGAGACAGCAATATGCCTGACTTACTAGCATCAGCAAACCATTGCTCAAATAATTGATCGGGTGTCGTGTTAGCAGAGAGTTCTGGAAGGGGTAAAGCGACGCCTTGACCAAAGGTAAACAGGCAACGCAGTTTTTCAAATAACGTCATAATATTTAAAGTTAATAGAAATAAAAGTATGCAGTTATTCTATGCTTAAATGACGTTATTGCAAAGTTATATCAAGGTAATACCAAGATGAATTATAATTTGTTACAGCCTACCAATCCTCACTATCATCTAATAAGTCTTTAAGGCGTTTCTTCTCTCTTAATTCATCAATACGCTTGCGCGCTAATAGGTTCTTTTGGGCTTGCTCTTGAGCATGTTTTTCAGCTAAAGAGCTACCGTTTAGACTACTGTTGTCAATACCTTCATCCGAACTGCTTTCATTTGCTTCGTCGGGAAAATTATCGTCAATATCACTTACCATTGGCTCGACCTTTCTTACTAATTATTAAAATATTCCAAAGTATATTGTTTAACATAGGTAAGATAATGGCTATTTTCAATGCCTCTTTTAAAAAAAAATTCAAAAATATGACAAATAATTACTGACTAGTTTTTTTTTAATCTAACTTGGTATAAAGCTTATACAAATCCATTGCTAGCCCTTTGTAGCTGGTTAAAATATGTGTAAGTAAATATAAATTATTGATGCTGCTATGTTGCTTTTAAAGTGTATTTAGAAGGAAAACACATAATAGCAGGCAATAAAAAACCAGTGACAAGCACTGGTTTTAGTTTGGGTTATTCATGTACGATATTTGAAGCGATTACCAGCCTTCAACGCCTTTCATGTCGGGCAGCTGATGGGCAATACCTTTATGACAATCAATACAGGTTTTTTCACCTGAAGCTAAGGCGGTAGAGTGTTGGTAAGATGCACGCTCACTTTGCTCTGTAAAGTCCATATAATCGAAGTTATGACAATTACGACATTCTAAAGAGTCATTCGCTTTTAAACGCTCCCATTCATTTTGCGCTAAACGTTTGCGGTGTACTAAAAACTTCTCTCGAGTATTAATGGTGCCAAAAATAGCGCCCCAAACCTCTTTAGATGCTTTCATTTTACGCGCAATCTTGTCAGTCCAATTATGTGGAACATGGCAATCAGGACAAGTAGCTCGAACGCCTGAACGGTTGGAAAAATGTATAGTCGTTTTTAACTCTTCATAAACATTATTTTCCATTTCATGGCACGAAATACAAAACTTTTCAGTATTGGTTACTTCTAAAGCGGTGTTGAAACCACCCCAAAAGATAATACCAGCGATGAATCCGCCTATAACCAAAACACCTAAGCTGTAGTAGCCACTTGGTTTAGTTAGTGTTCTCCAACCAATCATTAATATATTTTTCATGGCGCCTCCTAATGCTCTTTAGCGCTAGTGGTTTTTTGTTTCATCAAGGTATGCATATCAACAAAAGTATTTTCCACTAGTGGTTCAGCATCAAGTTGAGTGACATGACACTGATTACAAAAATAACGACGAGGGGATACTTCTGCTAAGAAGTTACCATCTCTGTCCATGTAATGTGTAACACTCACCATAGGTGCCTGTGATTTTTCCGTACGATGACGAGAATGACAAGACATACACTTGTTATTGTTTTTATTCACCTCATAACTACGCGTAGTATGTGGAATAACAGGTGGCTGCATAGGGTAGTTACGACCCTGTTTGATATCCTTGTTTATTACTTTAGGAATGATGTTAGGCTCTTTTTGCACATCAATAGGCGTTGCATCCCTTAGTGTTGCAACAGAGTTAACTGTTTCTTTATCTGCTGCATTAGCGTTTAGAGAGTACATAATTGGCGATACTGCTAGTACCAATAAACTGGCAATTGCTGCTAGGTTTAAATTTTTCATTGTAGACTCCTAAACTTTAACAATTTTTATAGCACACTTTTTATAATCTGTTTCTTTCGATAACGGATCGGTGGCATCTAAAGTGACTTTGTTAACTAAACGACTGGCATCAAACCAAGGCATATACACTAAACCAATAGGTGGCTTATTACGGCCTCTTGTTTCAACACGTGTTTGTACTTCACCACGTCGAGAAATAAGCTTCACTAAATCGCCGCGGCGCATGTTACGTTTTTTTGCATCATCAGGGTGCATGTAAACTAATGCATCAGGCATCGCTTTATATAACTCAGGCACACGTTGTGTCATTGAACCTGAATGCCAATGCTCTAGAACACGACCGGTTGATAACCATAAGTCATATTCTTCATCAGGTGATTCTGCTGCTGGCTCATAAGGGAGAGCGAAAATTCTCGCACGACCGTCTTTGTGACCATAGAAGTCCCAATCACTGCCTGGCTTAACATAAGGGTCAGAACCCTCTTTGAAGCGCCATTTAGTTTCTTTTCCGTCAACTACAGGCCAGCGTAAACCTCGTTCTTGATGGTATCTGTCATAAGGTGCTAAATCATGGGCATGACCACGACCAAAGCTGGCATATTCTTCAAATAAGCCTTTTTGGATATAGAAACCAAAGTCACGAGACTCGTCATTTAAACGATCTTCAGGTATTTCCGACAGTGGGAATTTACCAACAGAGGCGTCTTTATAAAGCACATCAAATAACGTTTTACCACGAACTTCAGGCTTTTTAGCAATAAGCTCTTCTGGCCAAACATCTTCTACTTTAAAGCGTTTAGAGAATTCTACTACTTGCCACATATCTGATTTAGCACCTTCTGGAGCTTCAACCATTTGGTACCAAGATTGTGTACGACGCTCAGCATTACCATACATACCTTCTTTTTCTACCCACATTGCTGTTGGCAAAATTAAATCAGCTGCCTGTGCGGTAACTGTTGGATACGGGTCTGATACTACAATAAAGTTTTTCGGGTTACGGTAACCAGGGTAAGCTTCTTCATTGATGTTAGCGGCAGCTTGCATGTTGTTATTACACTGCACCCAGTAGAAGTTTAACTTACCGTCTTTAAGCATACGGTTTTGTAAAACGGCATGGTAACCAGGTTTTGCTGGAATAGTGCCTTCAGGCAAGTCCCAAATTTTCTCAGCAATAGCACGATGCTTAGGGTTTTTAACAACCATATCGGCAGGTAAACGATGTGAGAAAGTACCTACTTCACGAGCAGTACCACACGCGGAAGGTTGACCTGTTAATGAAAACGGGCTGTTACCAGGAGTTGAGATTTTACCTGTTAACAAGTGAATGTTATAAACTAGGTTATTGGCCCAAACACCACGAGTATGTTGGTTAAAGCCCATAGTCCAAAATGATGTTACTTTGATTTTTGGATCCGCATACATCTCAGCTAATTCTTTTAGCTTATGCTCAGGAACACCAGAAAGTTTTGATACGGATTCAACCGTATATGTGCTAACAAATTTTGCGTACTCATCAAAATCAATTGGCGTAGAGCTGCCTTTAGTTTTACCGTTGTTTTTAGCTTTTTGTTCTAGCGGATGCTCAGGACGTAAACCGTAACCTATATCTGTTTCGCCTAATCTAAAGTTTGTATGTTTACTTACAAAGTCTTTGTTTACGCGACCAGTTTGAATAATATAGTTAGCAATGTAGTTTAAAATAGCTAAGTCAGTTTGTGGCGTGAAAATCATGCCGTTATCGGCTAAATCGAAACTTCTGTGCTCAAAAGTAGATAATACAGCAACTTTTACATGGGGTGCACTTAAACGACGATCAGTTAAACGCGTCCATAAAATAGGGTGCATTTCTGCCATGTTTGAGCCCCACAATACAAAGGCATCAGCAGCTTCTAAATCATCGTAACAGCCCATAGGCTCGTCGATACCAAAGGTACGCATAAAGCCACCAACAGCAGACGCCATACAGTGACGAGCATTAGGATCAATATTGTTAGTACGAAAGCCTGCTTTCATCAATTTAACTGCAGCATAACCTTCTTGAACAGTCCATTGACCAGAACCGAACATACCAAGTGCTTCTGGACCATCTTTCTTCAATGCATCATTAGCTTTTTCAGCCATTACATTGAAAGCTTGATCCCAAGAAATAGGCGTGAATTCACCTTCTTTATCGTATTTACCGTTGGTCATACGTAATAGGGGAGTGGTAAGTCTGTCTTTGCCGTACATTATTTTTGAAAGGAAATAACCTTTCACACAACTAAGACCTTTGTTCACAGGTGATTTAATGTCGCCATGGGTAGCAACAACTTTGCCATCCATAACGCCTACATTAACACTACAGCCTGTACCACAAAAACGACAAGCAGCTTTATCCCACTTAAGTTTAGTAATATCGGAGCTGGTAATTAAGTTAGAGGCTACTGCAGGTACAGATACCCCAGCAACAGCAGCGGCTGCTGCAATCGCATTTGCTTTTATAAATTCGCGGCGATTAATTGTCATCGTGTCACCTTCCTTTTGCTTTTTGATTCGGTTTTAAACAGGGTTAATTTTATTCTTTATTCTTGATTTTTTATTCTTTTTTGGTGGTTACTTCACTGTATTGTTCTTCAGCATTGTCATCACCACTCTCGTCTAAAACTTGGTGATAAACTGGCGATACATTAAGTATGCCTTTATGGACTCTTATAATATCTATCTTCTTGTCAAGATCTTTAAAGCCAGTACCTTCAACAGTGAAAACTATTTTACCTTCATCGCTGACTGCGTGAATTTCTGCACCTTCAACAGCAGTAATAACCGCTTTCACTTCATCGAGTTGTGCCAATATTGGCGAGGCAACTAGACTAGCTACATGGTATTCAGGTGTTTTATGGTGTTTTTGTGTCATATATTTCTTAAATTATTTTTTAAACTGTTGTTTGGTCAAAGTTAAACGCTATTGCATCTTGTGGGCAACTTTTAATGCATGCGCCACATTGAGTACAATCAAGATCATTTAAACTGGGTTGTGGAATGCTTGAATTAAGGTAATTAAATTTTATTACGCTAGTTTCACATTCATCACGGCAACTTTGACAATAAATATTATTTTTAGCTAAACACTTATCACTAATTTCTAACGTTACCGGCCAAGCTTTAGCTTTATTGTTTACAGTCTTATCTTTAGTTGAAGCTTCAGTAGCATTATCTTCAAGAAAAGCACCTGAAAAAAGTGGTTGTTCACAGATATCTATACACTTATTACAGAAGGTACATTCACCTAAACTGAAATCTATCTTTGGAAAACCATCTTCATCTTTAACAATAATGTTGCTTTCACAGCTGTTTATACAATCTTGACATTGCGTGCAGCCTGATGTGAATACCGCTTCATTAATTACCCAAGGTAAACGCAGCTCTTGCTTGGTTTTGACACGTCCGCGAAAAAAGCGCCTTCTTGAAGGATCTTCTAAACGTTCCATTGTTTTAGTGTTGTTAGTAGACAAAGTCTTAAGCGCTAGGTGGACCTAAGAATATTTGACTGATCCATACAGCAAATCCAAAGCCGGCAACGATAATTACCGACAAAATTGGTGCTAAAAAAACAGCCAGAAAAATAAAGGTATTTCGCTCATGTTTTTTTTGTTGTTCAGGAGATGTGGCTTGGTTCATAATGCTCTCGAAAGTTTATGATTAAGGTAAGCTAAATTTGGGTTAACTTTAATCCCTTGCTAGGTCGAATAGTTTGATCTAGATCAGGTTTAGCAAATTAACCATAGTTAATTTGTGGCCTTAAGCAGTATAGAGTTTAATCACGCAAAAAAGCTAGGTGAAATATTTTTTTTTGCTTTAACATACTCGATAACTTGGATTTTATTCATTTACTTCTACTTTAGGGTTTTAAAAAATATGGTTCAAGTACAAGATTTCCTACCCTGGTTTAATAATTATGCCAGGGCAGCAACAGCAAAGAATGAACGACGTATGGTTGTTTTATCAGGCTGTGACTCTTGGGCAATGTCTTTATTGCACACTATAGATGTAGTCAAAGTGGCTGTTAACACGGACGTAGGGAAGGAGTGCCATACTTCTACTTTGACAACTCCTTGTCTTATTTACGGTGATAGCTCTACATTTCCTGCCAATGTTCAAAAAAAGCGCTATCGCGATAAGCTAGGTAGTGAAAGTGATTTGATTATTTTTGCTGATAGCGAATTTACCATTGATGCTTTCGCCGGGTTATCTGGCACACTAAAAGCTGGTGGGATCTTATTTCTAGTCATATCATCAATAGGTGACAAATTAGAACAGAGCCTTTTTTTTAAACGCTTCTCTTCATTAACAGAACAGATGTCTAGCCACACCATCATAACTGAATGGCAAACTTCGCTTTCATCTCCTTGCTCAGCTCTAGATAGTCAAATAAAAAAATCAGTAGTTTCTTCTTATCCCTATCGTTGCATTACTGAAGAGCAATATAATGCAGTGTTAGCGATTAAAAAAGTAGTGTCAGCTCAAAGAAAAAGACCGCTTGTGTTAACAGCTGATCGCGGCCGAGGAAAGTCATCAGCATTGGCTATTGCGTGTGCACAGTTGATGAAAGTACATGAACACGATGAGTTTAGGATTGTTATAACGGCTCCTGATATTCAGGCCTTGTCCGTTTTTTATCGACAAATAAAGCAAAGCTTAATAAGTATTGAACAGCACGGCAATAATATTACCTTTGGTAAAGCTAGGTTAACGTTTATTGCAGTTGACCAATTAATTAGAGAACCGATAAAAGTTAATCTTCTTTTAGTTGATGAAGCTGCAGCTATTCCTGTTTATTTGCTTGAACAATTACTACAAAATTACCACCGGATGGTTTTTTCTAGTACTGTCCATGGCTATGAAGGGGCAGGGCGAGGTTTTACTTTAAAGTTTCAAAAAACACTTGATAGATTATGCCCACAATGGGTGAGCCTACATCTAAAACAGCCGATCCGTTGGCGGGAAAATGATCCGCTCGAACAATTAGTTTTTGATGCTTGTTTGTTAAATGCAGAACTGCCCGATTTAAAAGCAACATTTGTACCTCAGTCATTAGTAAGCGATAAAAGTAGCTCTGCTAATAAAATCGATAGTTTAAATAAGTTCGATGAAACTATATTTAAAGTTATCACTGCCGAGAAACTGGTTGCTGATGAAGTATTATTAAAGCAAGTTTTTGCTGTATTAGTAACAGCACATTACCAAACTAAGCCGAGTGATTTACAGCTACTGTTGGATAACCCTCAGGTACAAGTAACTTGCCTTTTTTCTTCAAAAAGTAAGAATGCCGACTTGCTTGCTGTTGCGTTATTAATGAATGAGGGAAAAGGTAATGGCGTTAGTGCTGATGATATTCTGGCAATAAAACACTCTGAACGTCGCTTACGTAATCATTTCTTACCGCAATCATTATTTAGTCACTGTGGTTTTGAACAAGCTTTTAAGTTTAAATATTTACGTATTATGCGTATTGCTGTACACCCACAAATCCAGCAGCAGGGCCTTGGTTCTCAATTTATGCACCACATTGAGTTGTTTGCTATAAAGCAAGGTGTTGATTTTATTGGCTCTAGTTTTGGTGTTAACCCTGAACTACTTACTTTTTGGCTTAATTCTGGATTTTCTCCTGCAAGGATAGGTTTTACCAAGGATAAAGCGAGTGGGGAGCATTCTGCTTTATTGATTAAAGGGCTTGATGTAAAAAGCAAACAAGCGCAGAAGAGTTTTAAGCGTAACTTTTATCAGAGTTTTGATTATTTGCTCTTAGAAGAATATACAGCACTTACGACTGAGCTTGTATTTTTGTTATTGCGACAAAACTCTAAAGAAAACTTAAACGCTTTGTCTGCACGAGATATTGCTAATGTGCAGGCATTTTCATGTGGTGCGCGTTTATATAGTAGCTGTTGTTATAGTTTATATTTATGGCTTAAACATGATTTGTTGAGTGAAACTAAGTGCCACACAACAGAGGTTGTACAGCACTCCTTGGTTCTTATTGCTAGACTGATACAAAAACAAACTATTGATTCTGTCTGCCAACAGTTTGGCTTGACAGGGAAAAAAATGTTAAATAAGCATATTAAAGATTATGTATCTTTAAAGCTTACTTCTGTCATCGATCATGACAAAGTCGAATTAAATAAGTGAGTTAACGTAAAGCATTAACTAGCTTCTTTATTTTTAGCGTGCCATTGCCAAAATCGCTGCATAGCGAGATATTCACATCGCTTATCACCACAAAAGCTTATGTCATCATGATGAAGCAACTTATTAAGATAAAAACTAATTGTTTTAGCTAACCCGCTACTTGGGTTGTTGTTATAAGTGGTAAGCAACATAGCCAGCCAGTTTTCCATATAGGTAAATTCACTTGAAACGGTTAAGCACATAATATTTCTTCTCCATTGAGAGTGTCGCTGTTTGTACTACTTGCAAGTAAGTTATGCCAAATAACTGTCTTAGCATTGGCATTTAAACATTTGCAATCACCGCAATGTAATAAACCCGAATTAAGCAAATAAGAAAGAAGGTTGCTAGAAATCTCAACTTGTACTGTGTCAATATTGTTAGTGGTAATAGTCGCCATATTTTCTCCCCTTGTTTTATTAAGCATAAACAAAGAAAAGCCCTATTGCAAATGATAATTATTATCATTTGTTGTTTTTGGTAAAGCAAATGAAAGTAAATGTTATTTGGTATTACTTCTAGCGATTAATCAGTTCACTGTATATACCCGTTACCATTCACAGTGCAGGTTTTCAGTGGGAATTAAAATGACTTTAGGCAAGGCAAATAATGTAAACATAGTCATTCTGGGGGGGGGGATTATTTAACGCAGTTTAAAGTCATTGTAAACCCATCAAAGAAGCGCTTGAGCAAAACTACTAAGTTGTTGCATCTTTTTGTAAGGACGCTACATGGAGGGTGTTATTAGAGAATGCAGGAGCATATTCTCCTGATTAACCATTACTTCAAAGGTGCGCCTTGTATTGAAATTGCTCAAGCACTCTGAAACCTGTATCTTGATTGATAACAGGTATAGTTATTGAGTAATAGGAATCAAATATATGAACGCAGCAGTAAGCGCTGTCTCTTATACACATCTGACGCTGCCGACGAAGAGGATAGTGTAGATC
>CAJXRC010000190.1 GCA_913058405.1 uncultured Colwellia sp.
ACGAGATCTAGTACGGTCTCGTGGGCTCGGAGATGTGTATAAGAGACAGACGCTAACTGTAATAAACAAAAGACTAAAAAGAAGTGCTACCTTAGTGCTACAAGGCGATTATTTAGGGAGCAATTAAACATGCTCCCTTTTGAGTAAAAGAAAGATGGTTTTACTGGTCTTGAAAGTGTCTAGCAATAAAGTATTGCGACAACATAAAATATCATTATCGTTAAGTGAAATGATAAAAGAACTGAGAAATGGTTAGAGGATAATTTTTTTGCTTTAACAACTCATAACAATTGCGCCGATAGGCTTTTTGCACCTACCGACCGGGTATCATAGACTTAGTACTATCTACTGAATATCAATCTGCTAATAGTTACCGCATAAAAAGTCAGCTGTATATCTTTAAATACTATGCCTTATAACGTGCTAAAAACATTAACACGGTATCATCAGCAATTATTTTTTGCTGTTCAGCTGATGGGAAAGCTTGATTCATAAATAATTGCGGCCAAAAAGCACTAGCCTTAATCAAACCTAAAAATTGCTGGGCAGCAAAGTGAGCATCCGCTGTTTTGAGTCGACCATCCTTCATCGCCTCATGAATCCACACATGTAAGCCCTCTTTTTGTTGACCTAAGTGATCTAGGGTACTCGATGCTAATTCAGGGGAACGAATACATTCCGAAATGGTTATACGATTTAAATCACGAAAACATTCAGATGCTAACAATTGAATTTCACTCGTTGCAGCAAAATGCAATTGCTCACCAAGTGGTTTATTCGGATGGTATTGAATATTCGCCGCTTGTCTAAAAGAGTCACAAAGTTCTTTAACAATATTGTGAAATAAAATTTCTTTACTAGGAAAATGATTATAGACGGTACGTTTTGATACTTCGGCTCTTTTTGCCAATGAGTCCATGCTAGCGCCGAGAAAACCTTTCTCTTTAAACTCATCTTGTGCGGCAGCTAATATATCCAAACGTTTTTTTTCCGTTAAGGTTAATGCTTTTTCCATACTACTTAATAATAAAATCGAATCATGTGTAAATACTACACTGTTTAGTTTACTTTTCAATAAAAATAGGTAAACTGCACCGAGTAGTTTACATTTTGTTTTATTTTGTACTAAACCTGTAACTTTTTTATAATTATGTGTTTGGTCACTTCCTTATAGGTTTGTTATGTCAACATTTCGTTTTATGTTAAATGGTCAGCTAAAACCATTTTTTAGTCGTCTATTATTGGTATCCTCCAGTGTACTCCTTGCTACAGCGCTTACTGGCTGTGAACAAGCACAACAGTCTGCTCCTAAAGGTATGCAACCTGCAGCAGTATCTGTGATGAGTATGACAACCCAATCAGTTCCTTTTAGTATTGAATTACCTGCCACGTTATCGGGGGCAAAAGAAGTAGAAATTCGTGCTCAAGTATCCGGTATTTTACAAACCCGAAATTTTAGTGAAGGTGATAAAGTCACAGCAGGACAATCATTATTTAGCTTAGATGCAAAAACCTATGCTGCTGAAATGGCAAAAAGCAAAGCCGATTTAAATGCTGCAAGAGTCCGCCTTGAGCAAGCTCAACGTGAAGTTAATCGCATAAGACCATTACGTGAAAAAAATTCAATTTCACAACGTGAGTTAGACAACGCTATTTCAAGTGCAGATATTAACTTGGCTGATGTTAAATCAATGCAAGCTGATTTAGAACAAGCGAAATTACGCTTAGATTATACCAAGGTAATATCTCCTGTTACCGGTATTGTTGGTCGTGAATTAGTATCTGAAGGGACTTATGTTTCAGGCCCCGAAGTCTTGTTAACACAATTAACGCAAATTGATCCTATTCGTGTACGTTTTGGTTTATCTGAACGTGAACAATTACAAATGCGTAATGATGCCGCTGCAGGTTTACTGACCTTGCCAGAAGAAGGCCACTGGAATACAAAAATAAAATTATTTGATGGTTCTCTTCACCCTCAAGTTGGACAAGTTAACTTCAGCGACATCCGTATAAACAGTCAAACAGGCACAAGTGAATTACAAGCAATTACGCCAAATCCAAATTTTTCACTGAGACCAGGACAATTTGTTCGCATCATTTTAGAAGGTGCTGTGCGCGAGAATGCTTATGTTGTTCCGCAAAGAGCCGTTTTAGATAATGGCCTAGGCAAGTTTGTTTATGTTATGGCTAAAAATAAAGAAGGTATGACTGTAGCATTACCTGCCCCTGTCGTTGTTGGGGAGTGGGTAACTGAGGCCAAAGGTATAGAAAATGGCTGGGTAATTCGCGAAGGCTTAAAAACAGGCGATCAAGTTATTATTGATGGCATGGCCCGAATTTTCTTCCCTGGTATGCCGATACGTTTAGCTGATGATCAGTTACCGTCTGCCGCACAACGATAAGGGGCAGATTAATGTTTTCTCGTTATTTTATTGATCGACCTATCTTTGCTTTTGTCATTTCAATTTTTATTGTTTTGGCTGGATTGGCTGCTATGCGCAGTTTATCTATCGCACAATACCCAGAAATGTCGCCACCCGTTGTACAAGTTACCGCCGTGTACCCTGGTGCATCTGCTGAAGTATTAGAACAAACCGTTGCGACACCTTTAGAAAATGCCATCACTGGCGTTGAAGGCATGATGTATATGTCCTCAACATCAACCAGCTCTGGTGCAACAACCATCACGGTTACCTTTGAAATAGGTACAGACCCAGACCAAGCCTCTGTTAATGTGAACAACCGTGTTAAACAAGTAGAGGCACGCTTACCTGAAGAAACACGCCGTCAAGGTGTCGTGGTTGCTAAAGGATCATCAAGTTTTTTACATGTACATGCTTTTTACTCGCCTGATGATAGCCGCGAAGCATTATGGACTTCGAACTACGTTACCTTAAACATTCTTGATAAAATCAAACGTATTCCAGGCACGACTAGCGTACAGATTTTCGGTGCAAAAGATTATGCCATGCGTATTTGGTTGCGCCCTGATGTAATGAGCCAGCTAGGTGTAACTGTAGAAGAAATTAGCAGTGCGGTACGTGAACAAAACTCACAATATGCAGCAGGTAGAATTGGCGCAACACCCACTTCCGTTAGCCCACAATCGTTAGTTTACAGTGTAAAAGTACAAGGACGATTGAGCACAGCAAAAGAGTTTGAAGATATCATTATTCGCTCGAATAATGATGGTAGCTCGTTACGTTTAAAAGATATTGCACGCGTAGAGTTAGGCTCAAAAGACTATGATTTTGATGGTCGTATCAATGGTAAAAAAGCAGTACTGCTAGGTATATTCTTACAACCTGGTGCTAATGCTCTTGATGTTGCTGACGAAGTTAATGCCACTATTGCTGAATTAGAGACCCGCTTCCCTACTGGGCTAGAGCATTTATTACCTTACGACACCACCCGTTTTGTAAAAGTTTCAATTCGCGAAGTATTGAAAACCCTTGGCGAAGCTATGCTACTGGTATTCCTAGTTGTTTTTATCTTTTTACAAAACTGGCGTGCTACGCTAATTCCTATCATGGCCGTGCCAGTTTCATTGTTAGGCACCTTTGCTGGCCTGTATATTCTCGGTTATTCAATTAATACGCTGACCTTATTTGGTATGGTGTTATCCATCGGTATTGTTGTTGATGATGCAATAGTTGTACTTGAAAACGTAGAACGTATTATGCATGAAGAAGATGTCTCCGTTCGTGATGCAGCGATCAAAGCAATGAAAGAAGTCAGTGGCCCCGTCGTTGCCATTGTATTGGTCTTATGTTCAGTCTTTGTACCTATTGCCTTTTTAGGTGGCTTGACCGGCGAATTATTCCGTCAGTTTGCCATCACGATATCTATCTCGGTAAGTTTATCAGGCTTAGTGGCCTTAACCATGACACCTGCTTTATGTGTTTTAGTATTGAAACATGAAGACAAAAAAACGAACTTCTTTTTTAACGGCTTTAATCGCTTTTTCAATAAAGTAACTGGGCACTATGTCACGGGTGTAAGCTTCTTTCTTCGCCGTGGTTTATTAGCCTTGATGCTTGTTATTGGCATGGTCGTTATCACAGCAAATATGTGGTTAAAAACGCCCAGCTCTTTAGTACCAGATGAAGACCAAGGCTTTTACATTTCAGCGGTATTTTTACCTGATGGAGCCTCATTACAAAGAACCAGTAAAGTAGTAGAAGAAGTCATAGCCGCGATAGAATCAAACCCTGCGAATGAAAATGTTGTTTCTTTTACTGGCTTTGATTTCCTAGGTGGTGGTTATAAAAATAACGCTGCAACGCTTTTTGTTACCCAAAAACATTGGGATGATAGAGAGATAAGTACTCAGCAATTAGTGGGTGAGTTATTTATGAAAACAGCTAATATTAAAGAAGCCTTAGTCTTAGCGTTTAACCCACCCGCGATACCAGGTTTAGGTAATACTGGTGGTTTTGAGTTCTATCTACAGAACCGTGGTGACGGTGGTGTAGCGAAATTAAAACAAAGTATGCAAGCGATGATGGGCGCTGCTCAGCAAAGTCCAATACTTGCCGGAGTACAAACATTGTGGCGTTCAGACTCACCACAACTGACAGTAGAAATAGATCGTGAACAAGCACGTGCTATGGATATTCCTATCAACAATGCTTTCAATGCCTTGGCTGGAACCATGGGAACTTATTATCTAAATGACTTCAATAAATTCGGTCGAACATGGCAGGTACTTATGTCAGCAGAGCCTGAGTTTAGAATGAGCCCTAAAGATATCTCACGTATATATGTCAAAAGTAATAGTGGTGAAATGGTCCCTATTTCTGCCTTTGCCGAAATTAACTACAGCAGTGGTCCTGATAGTTTAGACAGATACAATAACTTGTCTGCCGTGAAACTATTGGGGAGTGCAGCACCGGGATATAGCTCTGGCCAAGCAATCGCTGAGATTGAACGTATTGCCAAGGAAGTATTACCATCAGACATGAGTTATGAATGGACTGGTACCGCTTATCAAGAAAAGAGAAGTTCTGGCTCAACCGCGATAGCATTAGGCATGGCAGTGATCATGGTATTTTTGATTCTAGCTGCTCTTTATGAACGTTGGTCTCTGCCATTATCAGTACTGTTAGCTTTACCTTTTGGCATATTTGGTGCGCTAGTTTCTGTTTGGATTGCCGGCATGACCAGTGATGTATACTTCCAAATAGGCTTAGTCACCTTACTTGGTTTAGCCAGTAAAAATGCTATTTTAATTGTTGAATATGCCTTAATGAAAAAACAAGAAGGCTGGACAACAGGTGCTGCTGCCCTTGAAGCTGCTCGCTTACGTTTTAGACCCATAATTATGACATCGCTTGCCTTTATTTTAGGTGTTGTTCCTTTAGCATTAAGCTCAGGCGCAGGCGCAGGTGCTCGTCATAGTGTTGGTACTGGTGTTATGGGCGGTATGATAGCGGCAACATTTTTAGCCATATTCTTTGTGCCACTATTCTTTTATTGGTTGACCGAACGTAAGATATCTGAACAAAGGAAACAGCAAACCATTAAAGATGAGATAGCTCAGCACCATGAACATGAGCTAAATTCTAAGTAATAGTTTTTCGACCTGAAATAGCGCTAAGATTATTATTCAGGCTGAAGTTACCAACAAAAAAAGCCCGAAATCCTTAAAGATTTCGGGCTTTTTATTGACTAACTACCGCTTATTTTAATGCTGCTAATATTTCATTAAAGCATTTAGACGGTCGCATTATCTCAATAACCTTTTTAGTATCTGCTTTGTAGTAACCACCGATATCAACGGAGTGCCATTGATCTGTTGTTAAATCACTGACAATTGCAGCTTCATTGTCGGCTAATGATTGAGCTAAAGGTGCAAAGTGATTTTGAAGTTCAATATCTTCAGTTTGTGCAGCTAGCGCTTTTGCCCAGTAAAGTGCTAAGTAAAAGTGACTACCACGATTATCAAGCTCACCGGTTTTACGCGATGGAGACTTGCCATTTTCCAATAACTCAGCAATCGCTTTATCCAACGTTTTTGCCAGTAACTTTGCTTTAGCACTGTCTTGTTTGATACCTAAATCTTCAAGTGAAGCACTTATCGCTAAGAACTCACCGAGAGAGTCCCAACGTAAATGGTTTTCCTCTATTAGTTGCTTAACATGCTTAGGTGCTGATCCGCCTGCCCCCGTTTCAAATAAACCGCCACCTGCCATTAAAGGCACTATGGATAACATTTTGGCACTGGTGCCTAATTCTAAAATAGGGAATAAATCAGTTAAGTAATCGCGTAGAATATTCCCCGTAACAGAAATGGTATCGCCACCACGTAAAATACGCTCTAGCGTATAACGCATCGCTCTTGTTTGTGACATTATTTGAATATCTACTCCGGTCAAATCATGATCTTTCAAGTACAGTTTAACTTTTTTGATTAATTCAGCTTCATGAGGACGGTATTCATCTAACCAGAACACCGCAGGGGTATCAGACAATCTTGCGCGGGTAACGGCTAATTTGACCCAATCTTGTATTGGTGCATCCTTTACCTGACACATCCGCCAAATATCCCCCTCTTCAACATCCATGGTTAATAAAACTTTTCCTTCATCATCAACAATGCGAATACAGCCTTCTGCCTGTACTTCAAAGGTTTTATCATGTGAACCATACTCTTCTGCTTTTTGAGCCATTAATCCGACATTTGGCACACTTCCCATGGTCTTAGGGTCAAACGCCCCATGAGTTTTACAAAAGTTAATAATTTCCTGGTAAATTCTTGCAAATGTACTTTCAGGCATAACCGCCTTGGTGTCTTTCAACTTACCATCAGGCCCCCACATTTTTCCGCCAGATCGAATCATCGCAGGCATAGAGGCATCAACAATAACTTCATTTGGCGTATGTAAATTTGAAATACCTTTAGCCGAGTCAACCATTGCTAATTCAGGTCGTTTTTCATAACAGGCATGTAAATCAGCTAATATTTCTTCACGCCAAGATTCAGGAAGTTGTTTTACTTTTTCATAGATACTACTGACACCATCATTGGCATTAACACCTAATTTTTCAAAGGTTTCAGCATGTTTAGCAAACAAATCTTTATAGTAAACTTTAACCGCATGACCAAAAACAATAGGATGGGAGACTTTCATCATGGTCGCTTTAACATGGAAGGAGAACATCACCCCTGTTTCTCTCGCATCTTCCATCTCTTGCTCTAAGAATTCACAAAGGATCTTTTTACTCATAAACATACTGTCGATGATTTCACCTGCTTGAAGTGACGTTTTTTCTTTTAATACCGTCACCGCACCATCATTTTTAGCGACAAACTCAATTTTCACATCACAGGCTTTATCCATTGTCATACATTTTTCGCTGGCATAAAAATCGCCTGAATGCATGTGTGAAACATGAGTTCTTGAAGCTTGGCTCCACTTACCCATGGAATGTGGATTTTTTCTGGCAAAAGCTTTCACTGATGGTGGAGCACGTCGATCAGAGTTACCCTCACGAAGTACTGGATTCACCGCACTGCCTAAGGTTTTAGAGTATTTAGCGACATTCGCTCTGTCTTCATCTGTTTTTGGCGCTTCTGGATAATCAGGAATAGCATAACCTTGTGCTTGCAGCTCATTGATAGCATCTTTTAATTGGGGAATTGAAGCGCTAATATTGGGTAGTTTGATGATATTGGTGTCAGGGTGATGAGTTAATGCACCTAACTCAGCTAACGCATCAGGAATTTGTTGATCCGCAGGTAAAACATCAGAAAAGGCAGATAAAATTCTAGAAGCAAGAGATATATCTTTTAACTCAATGTTTATGTCTGCTGATGCTGCAAAAGTTTTAATAATTGGCAGTAACGAACAGGTAGCTAGCAGTGGTGCTTCATCAGTGTAGGTGTAAATTATTTTTGAACTCATATTTGTAGCATCCTTTTTATTTAAATTAATTCCAACCGCAACAGTGTTATAACCTACAAGAAAATAATGCTTCTCCAAACAATCAGAGAAGGCACATTATGATAGAGCGAGGCTAAACTTTTACTCTAGAAAAATATTATAAGAAAATGTATTTTAGAAGATTTATTAGAAATCAACTTGAGGTAATGAGTGCCGCTTAAATCTCGTTTCAGCCTGATTTTTAGTGCACAACAATTTTAAGAGAAAGTTATAACCTCAATGTACTACTGTAACGAGTAACGTCACTCGTTCAAATTAGACAAAAGTCCATTTTTTGTACTATTTTTTCTTGAGGTAGATTCAGTGAAGCTGATGTTAGTTGTGCAAGTACATGCTGAGGTTTTCTTTTCATCACGCAAACAAGCTTGATGCAGGCAGCATGTAAGATGATAATAGTACTAGGCGTCAGCCAAGCCAATTAGCTATTTAGAACAATGATCAGAGGGAAGTTCTTGAACTAAGGTAATGAGTTAACCTCAAGACAAGAACTAGAGATGCGTAGAGATAATTATTATCCTAGTTATTTATTCTTACCTTATCCCCTAACTTAAGGTTGCCTTGGGTAATTTTCACATTAATATATTGCACTTTAGTAATATCATTAACCAACACTTCACCTACCTCTTGGTATGAATACAGAGGATCACCTTCAAGCACACTATTTGTTGCTAGTAATCTATTGATCTGTAGTAGCTGACCTTTCACGATTGAATTAGCTGTACCGACATAAACTTTGGCACTTTTTCCTTCAAGCTCTACAATTTCCCCTTGTTTAAAATTACTCTCTGAAGCCGAAGCTATGCTCATCACAGTAAGTAAACCAAAAGCTGCCATTTTTAACGTTTTATTAAACATATTTTTCTCACTATTTATAAAGAATTAATACTAAACGCCGAAAAATCAGTATTTTCAAAATAGCCTGACAAGGTGCTGCTATCGAAAATTTTTTATTTACACTCGGTGTGTATTTAGTATTTTTAACTAAAAAGGTTATTACATTTATCGGAAGTAATAACTTGTAAATGTACCGGTTGGTACAAGAGGATGCGGAATGTAACAATCAGTATAATAATGATCAAGAGGAAATATTGGCGTTAAAACTGTCTCTTATACACATCTCCGAGCCCACGAGACCGTACTAGATCTCGT
>CAJXRC010000191.1 GCA_913058405.1 uncultured Colwellia sp.
GTCGGCAGCGTCAGATGTGTATAAGAGACAGTTACAATAAAGAAAGATGCTACTTGTAAGGAAAGCAGCACCTTGAATGGTAACGGGTATGGTTTTTTATTCTGCTAGGTTTTCTAACCAAGTGAACCACTGCTGGTCCATCGATGTTGACCAAGAACGCATTAATGCTTGATATCCTACCCAATCACCTTGGCGAGATAGGACTAAACTTTTTTCGACTTTATCGCGATGATTTTCCATCATAAATCGTACCGCTAAATATCCCCAACGATAAACACGATCGCTGCCATTATTGTTATTGTAGCTAGTGTTAAAGAGCTCACTTAATGGATACTTTTTCTTGCTTGCTATTGTGATTGCTTTCGGATTGTTGTTTCCCCAAGCCATATATTCTGCAACACCTTCTGACCACCAAACGCCGTGCGGGTATGATAAGTTTGGTGTAGGGCAAAATTCAGGACCAGCATGATCATCATGCAAGCCGTTACAATAATCACCATAGCGATTAAAGCGACCATCGAGGTAATGAATATATTCATGGGATAAATTCCATAAACCACCATTGCGCTTATAGGCAACAAATTCAGCATGATTACCTGGTCTTTCTGGGTAGCCTTCTAAGTACATGCCGCCATTATTGGTAGGCATATTAAAATGTTCAGTGGCATATTTTACATACTCTGCGTTTGAACTATAAAAATTAGCACGCAAACTGGTGTTATTATCACCGTGAACTGGTTTATTGCGGGTGTTGAAAACTTGATGAAACCTGTCTTCTTGAGCTATCAGTTCATTGCAAGCGGTTATGACTTTATCAGGTGATAATGCTTGTGAGCGGATGGTAATAGACTTATTGCAGTGATGTACTTGTTGGAGAACCTGCTCAACACTGGGAAGTTGTTCATTAACTGCCACTTTACTCTGTGTTGTTACTTTGACCTGAGTAGATGCTGAGGTTTCATTGGCTATTGCTGAGTCTGCAATAAGGTAGGCCACCAAAGCGAAACTAGCACTTAAAGCAGTGAGAAGTGTTTTGTTAGTATTTTTCATTCGTATCACTTTTTGTGTTTATTATGAGTACTTTGACACTGTGCGTGTCGCTCTATAACGAGTAAACGTTAATAGAGCGACAGCGCTTAGTAAATTGTTTGTCTAACGAAGGGAGTAATTTTATCTGGGCCGTGTGATTAGGCTTCATAACCAAACGGGTCATCAATTGAGTGAGCTGGCTCACTAAACCATTTTGGACCTGAGCTTGTCATGTAGAAGTGATCTTCTAGTCGCACACCAAACTCACCATAAAGACACAACATAGGTTCATTAGAGAAGCACATGCCAGCAGCTAACGGTGTTTTATCGCCTCTGACTAAATATGGCCACTCATGAATGTCTAAACCAACACCATGACCTGTTCGATGAGGAAGTCCAGGTACTTGGTAATCAGGCCCGTAGCCCTGAGTCTCTAGATAATCTCTAGCGGCAATATCTACTGTTTCACAAGGCGATGATATTTTTGCTGCAGTAAAGCCTTGTGCTTGTGCTGTTTTCTCATGTAACCAAACAGCACGTTGCTTTTCATTCGCTTTACCAAAGACATAACTACGGGTTATATCGGAATTATATCCCTGCACTAAACAACCTGTATCGATTAACACCATATCGTTAGTATCGAGAGTTTTAGGCTCTTTTACGCCATGAGGGTAGGCGGTGTCTTGGCCAAACAAAACGATGCAAAAAGATGAGCCTTTAGGGGCACCAAGTTTACGATGAGCTTTATTAATAAAGTCGGTGACTTCTGTTGTTGTGATGCCAACGGTCAATATTTTGGCTACGGCTCGGTGCACAACCATCGTCATGTCTTTCGCGCGTTGCAACAAGGCTATTTCGCTCGCTGACTTGATCATACGACAGCCCGCGGTTATGCCTTTGCTGCTAGTAAAAGCTAATGAAAGGTTTTGATCTTTTGCCGCATTAATCATACCGTCAACGGCAAAGAAGGCGGTAGATTCATCAACGGCAATAGTGCCATGGACACAGTTTTTCTGTTTTAGTACATCACTTATTACAGTAATAACAAGTTGGTAAGGTGATTCATGTTCGTGCCAGCTAGCAACTTCAGACTTGACTTGCATAAAGCCCGATAATGTACTTACTTCAAACCAAGGAGCGATATAAACTAAATCGCCTTGAGCAGGTAAAATAGCACCAACTAGTCGTTCTGATGAATACCAAACAGTACCAGTAAAATAGGTTAAATTAGTGCCTGCATTGAGATACAAAGCGCTAATGTTTTGTTCACGCATTAGCTGTTGTGCTTTACTAATACGTTGTTGATATTCATCTAATGAGATAGGGGCAACATCAGTTGTCATATCGGTTAATTTATTTAATTCAATTTCGACTGTAGAGCCACCAATACCAATGGACATTTTATTTTCCTTTTAACAATTAACGTTGTGTTGATGTTTACTGAATGTTTCAGGTTTTATTTTGTGGGCAGAATAACGAATTTTAAGTATATTGTATACAATTAATTTATGGATTAAATATGATTCACAATATCTTACTTTGTAGAGATTAAAGTACTAAAAGCTCATAACAAAAGAGCTAAGGTTAATTTCAATATTATAGCCAACGGTCTTTAACTTTACCGTATTGAAAGTAACCCCATTGACCAACACGTCTCAACGGTGCAAAGGGAAATGTTACTAGAGGGGTTTGGTAAATGGGCAAGTTGGGTACACTGACCCCTGCAACTTTGTCAGCTAAACGTTTGCCAGCTTGTACTGAAAAAGACACGCCGCTGCCACAATAGCCCATGGCATAAAAAATATTCCTCTGTTCATTTTGATAAACATGAGGCATGTCGTCCAATGACATACTTAACCAGCCTGACCAAGCATAATCGTAGCGTAAAGTTGCTAGTGGTGGAAAACTAGTTTTCAATACCGCGAGTAAGCGCTTTGCATAGTAAGGGTCTTCTGCACTATTTCCTGTGATAGCTCCTCGACCGCCGAATAAGATACGGTTATCAGGTAATTTACGATAGTAATATTTTAAAGCGCGCGTATCCATGATGACATTACTGGTTAAAAAGTTACAGGCGGACAATTGTTCTTGTTTTAATGGCTGAGTAACAATAATTTGCGAGAGTACAGGTAGGCTCTTATTTTTGATTAAGGGATGAAAGTTTTTGGCACTGTAACCATTAGTGGCAATAACAACTTTATTGGCTTTAACAATACCTGTTGGAGTATGTAACACCTGTAGAGTTTGGTTTTGCTGTCCTTTTTTATCAGAGGATTCTTGAGACCATTTTTCTACTGATGTATCACAATGAATGGTGACACCAGCCTGTTGAGCAAGTTTTTGATAACCCCATGCCAGTTTTAAAGGATTAAGTCCAAAACCATCTTGATAGCGTATGGCTCCATATGCATTGTGGTCTGCCATATAGCGTTGATGTAATTGTTCACGACTTATTTCTTGGATATCATAGCCAAACATCTTTTTTTGTAAGGCTGCCGTGGCAAGTAAACTTTTAAACATCGCGGGCTTGTGAGCTACACGAATGTAACCACTTTCTTGTGGGTCGCAATCAATGCCTTCTGCGATTAAATTTTTGACAGTTTCTACGCCGGCACACATCTCTTGATAAATACCACGCATCACCTCTTCACCCCATTGAGATTGCATAGTCGCATAGGATTTACGTCCGGATGACTTCAAAATAAACCCGGCGTTACGGCCACTTGCTCCCCAGGCGGTGCGATTAGCCTCTAATACGGTTGTTTTAATTCCGTGTTCGCGTGCTAAGTGCAATGCAGTTGATAAGCCAGTATAGCCTGCTCCTATAATGGCAACATCAACCGTAATATCTTGGTTTAACTGACCATTATCCTTAGGCGGTGTTCCTGCTACCCCTGCCCAATAACTACTAGGGTAGGGCGCATTACTGCCAAGTGACTCATCAAGGAGCGGGTCGTACATAGTTAATCCCAAGTAGTTTTGTAACATTGATAGTTTGATACCTTAAACAACCCGTGAGGCAAAATCAGCATAAAGTGATAGTTTCTCTTTAATAATGATGCATATTTTGTAAATATAACTAAACATACTTGGGTATTAAATAACTATATTTTGACATAAAGGAGTGGAAGAAATCTTATGGGACAGCAATATTCTGAATTATCACCAATGCATATTGAATTCATCGCAGCACAAAAAATTTATTTTGTTAGTACTGCAGCAGATACCGGTACAGTGAACTTATCACCCAAAGGCGGGGATAGTTTACGAGTTATTAATTCAACCACCATTGCTTGGTTAAATCATACGGGAAGTGGTAATGAATCTGCAGCTCATGTCTTAATAAACCCGCGAATGACTGTTATGTTTTGTGCGTTTGAAAGTTCACCACTCATACTTCGGACCTATGGCAGCGCTAAAGTCTTGCACAAAGGAGATGTGGAATGGGATGAGTACATTAAATTATTCCCGAAAAGTATTGCTTCACGACAGATTTTCTTACTTGATATCGCTAAAGTACAATCTTCTTGCGGAATGTCTGTGCCTTATTTTTCTTATGAATCTGATCGTAAAGACTTAGCTAAGTGGTCAGAGAAGCAAGAGAAAGAAGGTATTGAAAAATATTGGGTGAAGAAAAATCAGCAGAGTATTGATGGTTTTGATAGTGAAATTGTCGAGCGTTCAGGTATCTAGCAAAGTCGTTAATATTGGTAATGGGAAATCAATTAGAATTAAGTCACATTTAGCTTCATCATAGTGTACAGCTCAAGGTCAAAGAACCATAGCTGTACCAAGACTTATCATCACTTTTATAAGCACGGGTGTAGCTATTCAAACTCCAACTTATAGCATAATTATCGATTGTCCATTGCATTCCTAACACTGCTTTAGCTTGTTGGTGCTGGATATCAAGGTGAGATTCATAAGGCAGTTCTCCTTCTATAGTTAAGTCGCTAACGCGGTAACCTAATTGAAATCTTGAGTAAATGCTAAAGTTATTGCTGCTTTCAACTTCTGTGGTATTGCCAGTGTGACCAAAATGACTACTTAAACGACCAAAGGTGTTGTGTAAGCCTGTTCCCCATTTAAGTAACAAGCCGACAGATGCCTCAGTGTTAAAGTTACCTAAGGATAGGTGACTATAGCCACTAATGTCCCACTGGTTATCGTCCATATACTTACTGCTATAGGTTTTAGATCTAAACAATAAAGCATCAACCTCATAGGCTAGTTGGAAAGTAACTTGTTCTTCTACTTGAAACTGCCAACCCAGCGGAGGAATTGAGCCTATTAAATCATGAATCTTTGTTTGAACGTATTCTGCTTTAGATTTTACTCCGGTGACCCCGAATGCGAGCCAATTTTTTTGCGCTATTGTTGAACCATAATCAGCGGTGTGACTTTCTATTTCAAACAAACCAGCGTAGGGCCTTTGGCTACTCTGCAGTGTCAATATCCTGATATTATTTGGTGTCCATATTCGTTGCGATACCTTCATACCCCAGGCACTTTGTGTTTGTGTTAGCGGTAATCTAATCATGTATTGGAACTGGAACAGTTTCGGCATGTTTTCGTGGGGAGAATCTAGCTTGATTAGCTCAGGTTTACTTTCCCACGCTAATGAAAATCCATTGGTATAATTTCCATCCGTAGCAAATACTCCATCATTTTCAAATTGGATATTTAATTGCCCTGCGTGTGCTGATAGCATCGTGATGATGAATATAAAAGTGATAAAAGGAACTAATATATTTTTATTAGAGTGTGCTACTAACATAGTAACTCCCTACCGATGGAACACTATAGAGTATAGTGAGGCAAAATAAATTTTGCAGGAAAATGTAATTAAAACGGAGTGGATTATGGGGGGGTAGGAGACATTTTGATTGAATTGTCGCCAAGAATAACGCAAAGATAATGATATTCACTTCACAATTTAAAGGACGATTTTTAGTCTTATTTTCTGTCAAAAGATTACATATGTAAGTTGTTGTGTAATAATACAGGTGTAGTAACAATTTTTTGGAGGCTAACATGGCCCATGAGGAAAGACGTAATATGTCAAAAAATACTGATGCTTGTTTAGATAACTGTGATAATGATCAAAAATCAGCGCTAGAACAATTAGCCGACGCAAACCATGAAATTGAAGAATTAAAATTACAAATCGCTTGGCTTGAGCGTTCTTACGAGTAGCTTCTAGCATTTACTTAACTGGTTATTGATTTTACCTAGTCATTAATTAGCAAGTATGCATTACAAAAGCTCAACAGATTGAAAAGACAAATATAGCTGATATATTTGTCTTTTTTGCTTTTTGGTGTCTTTAGCTAAGGCAGTTATCTTTTTATTTTGATTTATACCAATCCCATTAAATTTATTCCCTCCTCAGAGTTATGTCAGAAGAGTTCTAACAAATAAAATTTGTGCTGGTATAGTCATTCTATATCTAACAAGTTTGTGCAGTTATTACTTTTCTGACAAGCTCCCAAGGGCGAGTACCTAATAAAAAGTAAAGGCTTACATACTGTGTTATTGATTTTGACAAGGACGCGGCATGGATGCAGCTTATTAGAGAATGCAGGAGCATATTCTCCTGAATAACCATTCTCTTCAATCAATGCCTTGTCTCTAAGCCTTTTAATCTTCGCTGAGTGGGAAATAACTTAATAGACTTGGTATTATTTGATGTTTTGACGAAAAAATTCAGTTTTCAGCTTATAAGTTATTTTCATATCCATGGGTTCATGCTATTTTCCCTGCATTGTGTTTAAAACAACATTGTTTAAAATAAATTCAGAGGAAGTCATCTAATGCCAAAGGCTAGTGATATAAAGAAAAATGCAGCAATAGAGCACAACGGTAAAGTGCTAATTGTTAGAGATATTACCCGTTCAGTACCACAAGGTAGAGCAGGCGGAAGTTTATATAGAATGCGTTTATACGATGTAGTTACCGGTGCTAAGGTAGACGAAACATTCAAAGCTGAAGATATGTTGAATTTTGCTGATTTAAGCCGTCGTCCATCGATGTTTTCTTATATCGATGGTGATGAATATGTCTTTATGGATAACGAAGATTACACGCCGTATAACTTAAATAAAGAATCAATTGCCGATGAAATTCTTTTTATTGACGAAGAGACTCAAGGGATCTCTGTGATCATTGTTGATGATGCTCCTGTTGGTATTGCTCTGCCTGCTAGTGTTGAGTTAATAATTACAGAAACAGACCCCTCTATTAAAGGCGCTTCAGCCAGTGCTCGTACAAAACCAGCACTGCTTTCTACAGGATTAACTATTCAAGTACCTGAGCATATTTCAACAGGCGATAAAGTTAAAGTGAATACAGAAGAACGTAAATTTATGGGTCGAGCTGACTCAAAATAAACGATTTTCGTTTTGCTACTTTACATTGAGTTGCGAGTATAAAATGCCCGAATATTCGGGTATTTTTTTATCTTTAAAAAGGCTACAGCTCGAGCTATCAGCTATTAATAACTAATGAACAATGGGGTTAAATCATGAGTGATTCAGATTATTCTATCGGTACGAAAGGCCAACCATGGGCAGATGAAGATAAGGCTTTATGGTTTAACAAACAAGCTATAAAGCGTTCTTATCAAGTTGAAGTACTGTCTAAGCTTGAGTCATTAACTTCTTCATTTACTATGATTCAGTATGGAAGTTTAGCTATTGATGAAAGTCGCTATCCTTTATATGCAATGAAAAGTAACAATTGGCAAAGCAACAATAAAACCGTGCTAGTGACTGGTGGTGTTCATGGTTATGAAACTAGTGGCGTCCAAGGTGCTATCCGGTTTTTAGAAACAAGCGCTGAAAACCTTAGTGAGCAGTTTAATATTGTTGTTGTACCTTGTGTTAGTCCTTGGGGGTATGAAACTATTAATCGTTGGAATAATAAGGCGATTGATCCAAACCGTTCATTTTACCCTGATAGTCCAGCACAAGAGTCTTCGGCACTAATGTCTTTCATTAATGACCTTGATGTTGATATTGCTATGCATATTGATTTACATGAAACCACTGATACCGATAATAGTGAGTTTAGACCTGCGCTTGCTGCACGTGATGCTATTGTGCAGAAGAACTGGAATATACCAGATGGTTTCTATTTGGTTGGCGATTCAACTAAACCTGAGGCCGACTTTCAGCGTACAATTAATCAAGCCGTAGCAAAAGTAACTCATATCGCGCCAGAAGATAGTAATGGCAAATTGATAGGTGTTGCTATTGAGCAATTCGGTGTTATTAATTACGCAGGAAGAGAGTTAGGTTTATGCATGGGATTATCTGATGCGCCTTATGTTACTACTACTGAGGTTTATCCGGATAGTCCGTTAGTTGATGATGAGAACTGTATTCAGGCACAAGTTGCTGCGATAACGGCTGCAATTAGCTTCATTTAATTGTCTTGGACTGGCCATAGACACTGATAAAAAGGCGACTAAGTATTACTTAGTCGCCTTTTTTTATGTTAAACAGATGGCCTTTTACTAGTAAGTTTTGATACAGCTTTATAACAAAGTGCTGACTCGCTTTAATAACGAACAGCTAAATCTTCTACTTGGATATTACCAAATAAGCGACCATCTGGTGTTATTGCCGTAGCGGTTTGTCTCGAAAGCTTAGTTACCTTTACTTTATATGGGCTTAAGTTATACCCAGCGTAGGCTTTCCCTGAATTACTGGTAAAGTTAGTTAGGTGTAGCAAGCTAAATTCATCACCAATTTTTAAGCCATGATCCCGGCCAATATTAATGGTGACTTGATTTCCTTCAACTTTAATTATTTTACCTCGACTGGGCTCGCACATAATATTTTCATCGATATCTTTAATGACTTTATCGAGGATGTTTTCGACCATCATTCCATATTCACTTTGCCAAAAAGCATTACCATCGACATCAACCTTTATGCGTTTAGTAAAGGTCCATGGCGCAGTATTCTGATCTGTCTCTTATACACATCTCCGAGCCCACGAGACCGTACTAGATCTCGT
>CAJXRC010000192.1 GCA_913058405.1 uncultured Colwellia sp.
ATACGAGATCTAGTACGGTCTCGTGGGCTCGGAGATGTGTATAAGAGACAGTTCACTGATAGTAAATGGCTTAGCTTTACTACCTTCGGTGCTAGCAATGAAATGCTGACTATCGTATGCGTCATCAATAAACTTAAAGTGCACACCTCTACCATCACTAGTCGCTAGTACCTGGCATTTTTGGCCAAAAGGTCTCGCATATTCATACACTAAAATGCTGGATTCGCGTGGTAAGTAAAAATCAGCAAAGTTTTTTGCCTGATCAACTTTACTGACAATATCACTTGGTCGCATACCGTAAAACAGAGGTAACAAGCGCATTAATGAGGTTTTACCCGCGCCGTTAGTGCCTTCAAGTTGCGTGTGGCCAGTTAAATCAAGTTCGTTGACTTGTCCTTGCCAAAAACTGTCAATGATAATAATGCGTAGCAGCGAATAGCCATGTTCTGCCATAGTGTAACCTTAGAGAAATTTAGTGAGTGTAGATATATAGCCATGTTACCTCAAAATGAAGGATTCAGCGGGGATTTCTAAGTGATTCAAACTCATTGTTGCATCGGTTTTTAAGGCGTAAACCCCTAATAAAAAGATGCGTCTTGAGCATGAGTCACTTAAACATCCTGAATTTCGTATTTTGAAGTATCAAGGTTATAGTTAATGAAGAGGTTTAACTTTTAAAACCAGCGCAGGATCAATTTTGACATTGAACCAGTTTATACGCCAATCTAAATGAGGACCAGTTGCTCTGCCACTTTTACCAACTGCAGCGACTACTTGACCTTGTTCAACAGTATCACCTTGTTTTACATAAGAATTACTTAAATGTAAAAAGGTAGAACTTACGCCATGACCGTGATCAATAATCATGGTTCCACCTGAATAAAACATGTCAGGTACCCAAAGCAGCACTGTGCCGGAAGCTGGAGCTTTAACCGGATCGCCCGTTTTACCCGCATAGTCTAAACCAAAATGTGGATTTTTAGGTACGCCGTTATAAACACGTTGGCTACCATAAACGCCTGTGATTATGCCTTCGATTGGCGGAATAAAACCTTGAGCAAAATAGTTGAGTGAACTAGCAACTTTACGTGCTGTTTTAACTTGTTTGCTATCTTGTTTAGCTCTAGCAACCGATTTTGGGTTTGGTTGCATAATACTTTTTTTAATACCTTCAATACGCTGAATATTATAACTGCGTTTTTCTGGCGTTAATGTTTTCTCTACCCGATCACCATTAACTGAGGTGATCACTAACTGGTAACTTTTTTTATCATCACGGGAAAAGCCAAAAGTGTAATCACCCGCCTTTGAAACAGTGATCGCTTTACCATTTAAAGTCACAGTATTTTGCGCTAACGTTTTACCAACCAGTAAACCGCCCTGCTTAATTTCACCCGTTAATGCTATTTGTTCTTGCGAGTTTGCAGCAAAACTTGCGATAAGTGCTAAGGAAATGAAGGTTTTACTTAACGTATTAGCTAAATTTTTAGTAACTATATTTGTTAACGTATTCGTTAAGGTACTGTTTATTGGCTTAACCATGAACAATTGCCCCTTTAGCGACACCTTCATAAGCAACAACTTTGACATTGTTATTAGCCAATTCAGTATATTGCGCTTTTATTTGTCTTAAAATAAAGTCTGCCAATAATTCTACCGTCGAATCACAATCAACCACATCAAGTACGTTACTATCTACAGCGATATCAAATCGACCTTGAGGCGCATGGTAACTAAAATATTGGTGATCGGGTGTTAAATTGCTCATTGCCTGAGCAGATAATTGAATATCATCGACAGAAATTCTATCTGCTTCGCTAGCAATATATATATCTTCCCAACGCTGACACCAAGCTGCTTCTAGGGCTGCGTCTCTTTTATCATCAACCAAAATTTGTATTTTAGAGCGATGGCCATGTGCAATACGCTGACAATTTCCGTCATGTAACTTCAAACCATGGGTATAATGATAATAATCCGTTGGAATATGTTCAGGGCGCAACACCAAGGTTAAACCTTGTACGTTATCTGGTAAATGAGCCAAAATAATCGCCGTTAGGTGTTTAGTAACCTCAGGGATAGTAATTGTTAAGCAATCTATCGAGGCGAAAGCACACGCAGGAGATTGCAAATAATAACTTGCGGCATCACTAATAAAATCAACTGTTTGATGACCATCATTATGTGTCGATTCTGCTAAGGTTAATGCTTGCTCTTGAATAGGCAATAACAACTTATGGTCAACAGCATTATCTATGATGGCTTTGATTTGCTTTTTAACTACGGCAAAATCAAGCACCATACTCATTTCGTTTAACGATCCATCGAGTAACACATCCACAATCCAGCTCTCACCAACTATACCACGCTGTTTACACAGGTATGAGAAATCAATAACGGTAAGATCATCTACAAATAATTGCATTTTTTTCCTTATATTAAACTTAGGTTTACTTTAGCTCTCTAATCATTTTTACGGGTTAACTTATTTGTTAACCTTCTACTTGCCACAAAATATCTTCATCGGCACGAACAGGTACAACAACATCATCGCCAAAGCTCATTGTTGCCGGAACTTTCCATGCTTTCTTAACTAGGGTGATTTTATCTGTGCTTACTGGTAATTGATAGAAGTTTGCACCATTAAGGCTGGCAAACGCTTCTAATTTGTCCAATGCATTCTCTTGTTCGAATACTTCAGCGTATAACTCAATCGCTGCGTGTGCAGAATATACCCCTGCACAACCACAAGCTGATTCTTTGGCATGTTGCGCATGTGGCGCTGAATCAGTACCTAAGAAGAATTTTTTATCGCCGCTTGTTGCTGCTTCTATTAATGCTTGCTGATGTGTGTTGCGTTTTAAAATAGGTAAACAGAAGTAATGTGGACGAATACCACCAACTAACATGTGATTACGGTTAAATAATAAATGATGAACTGTAATAGTAGCTGCAACATTATCACCAGCAGATTTAACAAAATCTACCGCATTTTTAGTGGTGATATGCTCTAACACAATTTTAAGGTTTGGGTAGTTAGCAACTAACGGCTGCAAAATGGTATCAATGAACACTTGTTCTCTATCGAAAATATCAATTTCAGCGGCAGTGACTTCACCATGAATTAATAGTGGCATACCAACTGATTGCATTGCTGCAAATACGTCGGTTAAATTCGTAACATCAGTAACACCCGATGAAGAGTTTGTCGTTGCACCGGCTGGGTATAATTTTGCTGCATATACTAAACCAGACTCTTTCGCTTCGATAATATCTTGTGCGCTGGTGTTATCTGTTAAATATAAAACCATTAAAGGTTTAAAGTGTGCACTTGGTGAAGCTGCCATGATGCGCTGATAATAACTTTCTGCTAAAGCAGCATCAGTTACTGGCGGTACTAAATTTGGCATTACAATAGCGCGACCAAAGTAACGACTAATATCTGCAACTGTATTTTCCAATACTGCACCGTCACGTAAATGTACATGCCAATCATCAGGGCGAGCGATAGTTAAGGTGTTAATTGAGGTGTTTTTTTCATTTGTCATGTTCATACTTCCACTTTTATGAGTACAATAAATGTACCATCCATATATCTGCAAGTTTTGATTAATTCATCATAATTTCGTCAGAATAAATCTCAAATAGCTGTTATATATACTTATTTAAATGCAACGTGCTTTTCGCACAAAAAGTAACGCGATACCATCATGGTAACGAGTTACTTTATTTATTGCCGTAATTTTACTCTTCTGGGCTTTGGTCACTATCAAGAAGCGCCATTAGTTGTTCTTTTAAATTTGGCGGTACTTTATAGATAACTAACGAGTCATTATGAGGATTATAAACGACATCCTCGCCAAAATGACTACGCTCAAAACTTAAACTTATACCATTTCCGTAGCCTGAATATTTAGTGATTTTGTTAACCACTGCTTGTTCGTGCGGAAACGATTCTTCAATAGGGTAAGATTGTGTTTGGCAGAATTCATAAAAATCTTGTTCAGATCCTGCACTTTCAATTACTTTACCTACCTCTTGCAGCGACACATCTTGGGAGCTCGCTTTTTGGTCTTTACAGTAGTTAAGTAAATCTTTACGTGTTTTTTGCTTTTCTGCGGGGTCTAACTGATTAACTGCAACGTAGTCTTCAACCGCTTGCACTAATGTTTGTGTTTGTTCTTTGGCATTGAGGCCTTCTTCACAACCTAAAAAGTCTAAAAAGAAATCTGATACTTTACGACCAGCTCTACCTTTAACAAAAGAAATATAACGATTGCCTTGGCTGTTATCTTTATAATCAAATAAATCAATACGTGCAGCTAACTGCAATTTGTTTGTGTCTAAATGCTGTGCAGCTGAAATATTTAACTCACCGTCAACGCTGTAATGCTCTGATACCGGGATCACCGCAACAAATAAGTAACGGCCACCCATGTATTCATAATGACATATGACAAAGTAGCCTGTCTCTTCTATGTCATATTTTTCGATTTCATTTTTTAATACATTGCCAGCTTGCACACTAAAATCATAAAAGTTTTGCTGCTCAGTTAAGTAACTTTCCATTAAATCAACAAAGCGGGCTGAGTCACCTTCACTTGGCATAGATGAAAAACTACCATAAGCCTTACTACCCTTTGCATTATATATGGCATGTAAACCATCAACAAAGTTGTTTACTTTCGCATTTTCTTGTGCAAATTCAGCATTTTCAGGGCCTAGGCGTAAAACAACTTCGCCTGACTCTTCTTTTTTAGACAAAAAATGTAGTGCAATATTATTAATTATTAAGCTCATATGGTTCTTTATGTTCAGTGACTGATGTTAATTAAAGTTGGTGTATGTACTGCTACGACCGTTATTTTTATACAAGGTATATATTAAAGTGTGCAGGCATTTGATAAACTAGAGAAATTAAATTTATCATTAACGAAAACTATTATTATGCCTATTGTATCTAAATATTCGAACGAACGTGTAGAAAAAATTATCCAAGATTTGTTAGACGTACTTGTAAAAGAGAAAGCAACGCCCGATTTAGCCCTAATGTGCTTAGGTAATGCTGTTACTAACATCATAGCCCAAGTACCTGAAAGTAAACGTGTTGCTGTTGCAGACAATTTTACCAAAGCATTAAAGCAATCGGTTTAAACCCTTTTATTTAATTTTACCTGCAATAAGAAGAATTATTATCAATGGTTTCATTTGATACAAAAAGCTACAGTAAAAAACTATTACATTTGATCAGTTGGAGCCATTGGTTCACATTTTTCAATATTTTAGCAGCAATTGCACTCTCCTCTTACTATTTATTTAGTGAAGCTGCACCAACGACACTCTTTGGTCAGGCTTACTTAGTAACAACTTGGGTGAGTCATATTGCGTTTCTAACCTTTATGAGTTTTGTTTTAGTGTTATTTCCATTAACGCTAATTCTGCCACATACAAAGTTTATTAGAACAAGTGGCTCTATCATTTTTACCATTGGTTTATTATTGCTGGTATTAGATGGCTTTATATATAGTCGTTTGGGCTATCATTTAAACGCCTCTTCTAGCGCACAAATCATCAGTTTGATACAAGAGTTAGCGAAAGAAAACAACTTTTTGTATAGCTTTATTGGTGCGCTAGCTATTGTTATTTTAGGCTTTGAATTTATCGTAAGCAATTACGCCTGGAAACATTTAAAACAGTTACAAAAAACAATTTTTGCTCGTTTTGTAATTTTTGGTTTAGTTTTATCATTCTTTTTTAGCCATGTAAGCCATATTTGGGCTGATGCTAACCTTGATTATGATATTTTGCGTCAAGACACTGTACTTCCTTTGTCTTATCCTGCTACGGCTAAAACACTGTTAACCAAATATGGTTTATTTAACATTGAAGATTATATAGAGCGTAAAAATAGCCCACTATCATTTAGTCACGCTATCCCGAATTATCCTACTATTGATCCTGGCCTTTGCTTAAATGAAAATGCTGCTAAAGCTCCGACGAATTCGACCTTTCTGATCCTAACCGAGCAACAAGTTTCTATTCCTCAGCTTAATCAATTTATTCACCGAGCAAGTGCTACTACTTTGCACTTAACCAATAACATTGATACTGGCCTGAATGATGATGCTTGGTTTAACCTGTTGTATTCTTTACCGAGTATTTATCAAGACGATATATTAAAGCAAGGTGTTAAACCGCTTTTATTCCAACGTATCGAACAACAAGCGCTAACAACGAGCTTAACGGTAATTTCTGATGAGTTTTCAGCATCTGTCTTACAAAAGGCAGTAGTAGAAGGAACATTACCTGAAAATGATGTTGTTACTGAACCTCGCTGGTTTGAAGCATTATTTAGCAATAAAACGGAATTAGAAAATGTCTCTAGTTTACTTTTTGCTGATAAGTTAAATAATAAAGCTCCTGGTTTGCACATTATTTACTTTAAAAATAGCCTTGCTCTTGATGCTAATAAAGCAGTTAAAAATAATAACCAATATCAATTTGAGCTGTTTATTGATGCTTTACTCTTAGCTCAAAAACAAAAAGTTGAAAAGGATATTATTTGGATTAGCTCTATAGGCAATCAGAATAGTGAAACACGTTTAAGTACTAAACCGGCATTATTTATATACCCACAAGCTGGTAAAGCAAGCCATAAAGATATTAGCTTTAACACCAGTAATATGGACCTACAGCCAACCCTGATGAACCAATGGTTAGCATGTAAGGTTACTGGAAATAATAATGGTAGTGATTTGTCTACATTAAACAAAGATAGAGTCATTGCGAATACAACGGATAAAGGCATTATTATTTTTGACAAAGATAAATCTGTTTTTGTCGATCAAAATGGTAACTTTCAAAGTTATTCAAGTCAGTTCTCTTCGCCAATAACCGTGAATGAAGACTTTCCATTAATGATTGATGGTGTGCACTTCATTAAGTTGTTTACCCAACAAAATAAGCTGTAACCGACTTAAGGTAAGCCATATCGAGTAATAGTTAGCCGTTTAGATCATCTAGGTTAACTATTCTCTTAATTGTCATTGCATTACGTCGATAAATCATTAATATACAAGCGGTAAACTTGTTAATCCCTAGAGTTTACATTGTCGGGGTATAGCGCAGCTTGGTAGCGCGCGCGCCTGGGGGGCGTGAGGTCGACAGTTCGAATCTGTCTACTCCGACCATATTAGTAATTAAAAAAGCCACTTAACGTAATTTTAAATTATGTTAAGTGGATTTTTTGCGTCTGATTGCTAAGTTACTGCAATACTTATAATAGATTTCGCAACAAGTGCCGAAGTACTTTAAATACTTCTAAATTACTGTGTCGTTGGTGTTGTACTACATCTACATTAGCCTGCCAGCCCATTTCTTCGAATTCTAGTGATAGCTTAACTAACCGACCATTATCCAGAGACTCTTTAGCAATATGATCAGGCAACAAACACCAGCCACTGCCTTCTAATGCAAGTTCAAGTAGCAGAAAATAATTATCTGCATACCAAACATCGGGACTCACTTTTAATTGAAAGCTACTTGATTGGGTATTGCGAGATCGTATAAGCAATTGACGATGAAGTCTTAAAATATCGACATTTTTTGATTTTTGGGATGCCAATGGATGAGAGTTAGCGACGTATAAGTCAAATTTGATTGCACCAATACATTCAAAGTCTAAATAACTAGGTATAGATAATTCGCTAAATACTATCCCGGTTAGAGCCTGTTCATTTTTTAACATATCAATTATATCTAAACTTGATGCACTTAAGAATTCTAGCGTGATATTTGGAAACCTGTCCTGTAGTTCGCTAAGGATTCCGGCAATAACTTTGAATGAAATCCCTTCATCTAATGCAATTGTTATCTCTTTTGGCGTGTTATCCGTTAATGCTAAGGCTGAGTTTCTTAAGCGTTGATGTTGATCGATCACTGCTTGTGCATGGGGTAATAATGTTTCACCTGCTTCAGTCAATACAGGGTATCTGCCGGTACGGTCAAACAATAAGGCATCACAGTCTATTTCTAAGTTAATGACATGCTGACTTACCACAGATTGAACTTTGTCCAAGCTACGGGCGGCAGCGGAAAATGAACCTTTTTCTACTGTTGTAATAAAAGCTTGAAGTTGTTCAACACTAAACATATCGTATTAACCGATGGTATATAGTTATTAAGTATCTTTATTTTAGATTAAAGTGGCCTCAACGTCACTACATCAAGAAATAAAACATGAATACAATTGAGAGAATTTCCCAGGCCATTCTATTTGAAGTTATTGCATTAATCATAGTAATACCAACAACCGTATTCATTGCCGGTTATGAAACGGATAAAATGGCAATTGCAGGTATTGCTCTGTCTATGTTCGCCATGCTTTGGAATTATTTTTACAACATCTTTTTTGATAAGTTAGCGGGATATGATCGTGTAAAGCGTGGGTTGGCAATGCGCATTACTCATGCTATCGCATTTGAATTTGGTATGATTTTAATTACCTTGCCGACATTAGCATGGTATTTAAATATAACTTGGCTTGAAGCCGCTATGTTAGAGGCCGGTTTTCTAGTTTTCATTCTGCTTTATACTTTTGTATTTAACTGGTTATACGATAGATATCAACCGTATAAAAGATGGGTTAGTAATGAACAATATACGTAGGAAAATACTGATTGCTAAATTAACTGAAGCCATCTTCTTAGCGTAAGTCATCATTTTTGAACCAATTCCTTTTGTCTGCGCCAACGGACAAGTCATAATCCAGGTAATGCGCGCTCGACTGCTATTCGTATTAATGTCTAATCCAAAAGCTGCGACTATTTTCCCTCTATCAACGCAATCTTGTATGCTTTTGATTCTTTTTGTAGAAAATCATCGTAATCCTGACGTTCATTTGTTGCAAAGCACTTCGGGCAGTTCTTATCAAATAATGTAAGACACTCATCTAAATGCGCATCACTATAATTGCTGTCTCTTATACACATCTGACGCTGCCGACGAAGAG
>CAJXRC010000193.1 GCA_913058405.1 uncultured Colwellia sp.
CAATCAATGCCTTGCTTTTAAGCCTTTTAATTCTCGCTGAGTGGGAAATAACTTAATGGACTTGGTATTTAAAATAGGTAGAATAGCGACAATTTTTGATTCACCTATATGTACTGATATTCTATTAATGTCGTACAAAGGACTATTTATGGCCTCTCTTCAAGATCAGTTGCTCAAAGCAGGGTTAACCACCAAACAAAAAACACGTCAAGCTAACTCTGATAAGCGTAAAAAGAATAAACAACAGCGCAGCGGTGTTGAGCATGGTGCAAGTTTACAAGAACAAGTAAAGCAAGATTTAGCACTTTCTAAAGCAGAAAAACTGGCGAAAGATAGTGCTCTAAATGATGCAAGAAATAGTGAGCTAGCCAATAAAGAGCAACAACTACGTATCAAACAGATTCTTGAACATCATCAATTAACGGGTGTCAAAGGTGAAAGCGAATATAACTATACGTTTGATAATAAAGTTAAAAAATTAGCGCTTGATGCCATAACTCATAAAGCATTAGTAAATGGTCGCTTGGCATTGTGTGGATTAAATGAAACAACGTATCTTGTTACCAGTGAAACAGCAGAAAAAGTAGCTGAGCTTGATAATAGCCTCATCCTTGTACAAAACGATAAAGTCGAAGCGGAAGAAACGGATGAAAATGATCCGTACGCTGATTATCAAATTCCAGATGACTTGATGTGGTAGAAACATCGGGTGAGTTATTTTTCTCGATTAGTTTGGCTAAATCATTTTTACGACAATCAACTGGCGGATACATATCCGTTGAATGTGTTAGAATATCGGCAAATTTAGGAGTTAAACGCACTAAAAATACTAAGGCAAATACAATGGCTAGCATAAACAGTATGTTAGCTTTATTCGATTAACAAGAGTTGTTATTTATTATGTTGATGAAAGCTATCCGTTGGCCAATAGGTCAATTAATTTTATTATTAAATGTTGTTTTTTCTCCAAGTTCGCCAAAGCGTACGGCGAGTGAGCAAGCAAAACTAGACGCTCAAACACAATCGCTAAGTTTGTACCAACTACCATCTTGCCCATTTTGTGTGAAAGTACGTCGTACTATGAAGCGTGAAGGGTTGAAAGTAGAGTTACGTAATATCAGTGGTAACAATAACTTTAGCGAAGAGCTCGTTCGTGAAGGTGGTAAACGTAAAGTGCCTTGTTTACGCATTGAAAAAGAAGATGGTCAAGTACAATGGTTATATGAATCAAATGATGTTGTTAGTCATTTACAAGGCTTAACAAAAGCAGCCTAACGTTAAATAACCTACTAATCACTGACACATGATTGAAATGTTAGTGACGGTAAACCCCAAAAGATAATTATAGCGTTATTGTTGAAATTATTTATCAGAAAAATGTGTCTATTAAGTTAATCTCTTGTTCTGAAAACTTAGTAGGCCCTTTATGTTGATAAAAATTCCATCGAAATCCACTTTAAAAACATCCGACATTACCGATGAATCTGTCTATCTGCAACGCCGTCAACTTATTAAAAGTATGGGGTTTCTCGGCGCCGGTGCTCTCTTAGGTTCTACAGTTTCTACTAAAGCCAACGCGGGATTTTTTGATAGTAAAGACTCTGATACCGCTAGTTTTAAAACAACACCATTAAATTTTAAAGCGGATAACGACAACCTTTCTTTAATCAAAACTCCAGAACAAAAAGTTATCAGCCACAATAACTTCTATGAATTTGGTGCACAAAAAAATCAACCAGCCGAATTATCTCAAAATTTTAAAGTAAACCCTTGGCAGTTAACTATTTCCGGTGAATGCGATAGCCCTATAACGTTAGATTATGATGACTTAACGACTATGTTCGCCTTAGAAGAACGAATTTACCGATTACGTTGTGTTGAAGCTTGGTCGATGGTCGTTCCTTGGATTGGTTTTTCTTTAGCTGATTTATTGAAAAAAGTCGCGCCAAACTCATCAGCTAAATATGTGCTTTTTGAAACGCTGCACGATCCAGAGCAGATGCCAGGGCAAAGTAATAGACGCCTAGGTGGCGGTATCGCTTACCCTTATGTTGAAGGGCTGCGTATTGATGAAGCGATGAATCCATTGTCCTTAATGAGTGTCGGTTTATATGGTAAAACGTTACCACCACAAAATGGTGCGCCAATTCGCTTAGTTGTGCCTTGGAAGTATGGTTTCAAGAGTATTAAATCTGTAGTGTCAATTAAGTTAGTGCGCGAAAAACCACAAACGACATGGAATAAACTTGCCGCGAATGAATATGGATTTTATGCCAATGTTAACCCCGCACACGATCATCCAAGATGGAGTCAAGCCAGCGAGCGTCGCATAACTTCAGGAGGTCTGTTTGCTAAAAATCGCATTGAGACTTTACCCTTTAATGGCTATGGTGAACAAGTAGCGCATATGTATAAAAATATGGATTTAACTAAGTATTATTAGGGACTGTTTATCTTTAGCTGTTAAGTTTTGTTCGAGGTAAAAAGGATTTAATCGCGGCGAGTAGTGTGTAACCTAGTAACTCTAAGCAAATACTACTCAACAAAGAGTAAAACACTTGTAGCGGAATCCTTCGGACAGCGTTTGTTGGTTATTTTTACTTCGTTATCGCTTTGTTATGTAGAATAACCACATGACAAAAGTTCTGCCTTGTATAAACATCCAACAAATCACTGCAAAAATAATCTCAAAAGTTCAACAGTCCCTAAGGCCTTATTGTTATATGCTTTTCACTACATCGAATAAAATTTTACTATTAAAAGTCGTTATTCATCTATCGGCGTTTTTACCCTTACTCAGTTTATACTATCTTGCCTTTAATGATCAGCTTGGCGCTGATCCTGTGCAGGAGGTTATTCACTTTACTGGTATTGGCGCTTTTAATTTGTTACTAGTCACGCTGACTGTTTCACCTATCGCTAAAATATTTAAATTGGGCTATCTCCTACAGGTAAGACGTTTACTTGGCTTATATACTTTCAGTTATGCCTTTATGCATTTAGTTAACTTTTTGGCCTTCGATCTACAACTTGCTTGGTCTTTATTTTTCAATGAAATTGTTAAACGTCCTTATATTACTATTGGTATGATTGCCTTTGTTTTTTTAACAGCGCTTGCTGTCACTTCCCTAAATAGCATTAAACGAAAAATGGGTAAATCATGGCAACGTTTGCATAATTACAGTTATTTTATTGCCATTTTAGTGTCTGTTCACTTTTATTGGTCGGTTAAATCAGAGATTATTTCACCATTATTCTACATGCTGTTAACGATTGTATTGTTAGCATTTCGCTATAAAAAAATTAAAGAATTGATCCTATCTATGTTTGTTAAAAAAATAAGATCAAAATAGCTCTTTTTACATTTGTATCACATTACTTTTTTCTATAATCTACCCTCACAATCGGATGATATATATACAAGTTAATGTTTCACTCAAGTGAAGTGTAATGAAAGGGAAGTTCAGATCTTATGGCGGAGCTAGTCTGGGACGAGGGAATGAGTGTTGGCATTGATAGCCTTGATAATGATCATAAACAGCTTATTGCCATTTTAGCGCAATTGATGTCTGCCAAAAATGAAAAATTGGGGCAGAAAGCTATTGCTGATATTTTTGAAAGGCTTGAAGGGTATTGCCAATCACATTTTGATCGAGAAGAAGCTCTTTTAACTAAGATTGACTATCAGCAGCTTGATGTCCATAAACGAAGTCACCAAGCATTTATTAAAAAAATCCCGCAATTAAAAGAACAATGGTTCGCAAAAGGTTCAGAGTCAGAAGTTGTAAAAGATAAAATTATCTTATTTTTACAGCAATGGTTAATCAAACATATCTTAGAAGAAGACCTAGATTATGTTCCTGCGATACACTGCTTTCAAGAATTTAGCCGCTATAAAAAAAATAAAAAAGCCAAACACCCATGGTTAAGAATTTTTTCGGTAAAATTATCGCAATCTCTTATTTTAAGTCACCGTGTTTTAATCACGACACTACTCCCGGTTGCTGCAACGCTATTACTTTGTTTTTTTATTCTTAAAGATAACTATCAACGTTATGATAATATTTCTAAGATACTAGGGCTCAATTCTGTCATTGCGCAAGTCAATGGTATTAGTCACTCATTGCAAGCTGAACGGGGCTTATCTACCGGTTACACTAGTTCAAACTATAGAAACTTTGCTGAACAATTAAATAAACGCCGAAAAAATACAGATGCAAAAATACAATATTTCTTAGGGGTATTAGATAAGTCAGCTAATCAAGAAGTTAAGTTCAGTGTTAGCCGTTACATGACTAACTTTCAAAAAATAGTCGAAAACCTATCACGTCATAGAATGCATTTAGACCAGAAAATAGTTGGTTTTGAAGATACTTATAATGCTTACACTGAATTAATCGAGCAGCTATTATCTGTATCAGATCACTTGGTTCATATAGAAATAGGTTCAAGTCAAGCCAATGATATCTCAGCGATTAATGCCATATTGCGGTATAAGGAGTTCATGGGGCAAATTCGTGCTATTGGTATGAAAATGGATGAAAATCATCAAGATAATATTTATGATAATGTTGATGTAAGTATATTGGTAGGTAAACAATTAAATACCTTAAGAATATTTGAAAGCTCAGCCAATGCAGGTCAAAAGTCAATTTGCGGAAATTATTGTGATGCAAAGTCTCAGCGTCAACATTTAGAGTCCACTTATCTGGAAACCATGCAATTTAACGATAAAGATGTAAGAGCAGCAAGATGGTTCAATGTTATGTCTGAAAAAATTGATATTTTAAATACCGTGGTTGAAAGACTGATTAGTGAATTTGATGAACAAATATATAACGAAAGCCAGCAATTAAAAACAGAAGGCTATTTGATTATTCTTGCTATGTTAATATTTTTAGTAGCCGCCATATTTTTTGCATTAGTGTTAAATTACAGCATTATTAGCCCGGTAAGAAAACTCACTTATGCGCTAAATGATATGTCTGAAGGGCAGAATAACATCCATTTTGATCGTGTCGATAGCAAAGATGAAATAGGCTCGATGCAACTTGCTTTTGAAAAGCTACGCCGAAAACTCCTACAAGGGGATGTTTATAAAGCGACGGTTAGCCAACAGCAAAAAGAGATCAAGTATCGAAAATCTCAACAGGACCATTTTCAGCAATTAGCGTTGACCGATGCTTTGACAGGCGCAGTAAATCGGCATCATTTTAACGAGGTGCTTGACCAAGAGATTTCCAATGTCAATAATTCCGGTAATCCCTTATCTATAATGCTGTTAGATATTGACCACTTCAAACAGGTCAATGATACGTATGGCCATGGGGTAGGGGATGAAGTCTTAGTGTTATTCTATCAAACGTGTGTTGAAGCCGTGCGCAGTAGTGATGTTGTGGCTCGTATTGGCGGCGAAGAGTTTGTTATTATTATGCCAAATACTACCTTGGTAAACGCACAGAAATTTGCTGAACGTTTACGAGACAAAATCGCAAAACTTGAAATAAATGTGGCCAATAAACAAATATCTGTAACGGTTAGTATTGGGGTTAGTCAGTGGAAAAATGATGACTTTATCAATGCAGAAACTTTTGTAGCACATGCGGATAAATCTCTTTATCAAGCAAAAAATAGTGGCAGAAATAAAGTTGTTGCGGCTCAATAGTGATCATTTTTCGTAAATAGGTGAATGAGCTTAGATAAGTGGCTACTTATCGTCAATAGCTTGTTGTTTTATCAAATTAAATTTAAGGTGTTAGGCATTATTGTTCGCAACAGGAATTAAAATGTTTAAAACGTCATTTTCACGTAATTTAGTTACCTCACATTCAGATGAAAAATCCACGAATAAGCCTATTTGTCAGTTTATTCGTAAAAAAAGTACCTTTACCTTGCTCAGCACTAGTCTGTTAACTTTAGGTTTAACGGCTTGTTTACCTAATGAAAAACAAGATGCTAAAGTTGTCATCAATAAAAACCCTTACCCAAGCACCTATCAAGCATTGACTGCTGAAAGTACTTTATTAACCAATGCTACAATATTGACAGGCACTGGGGAGCGCCTAAATAATGCGGATATTTTATTAGTGAATGGCAAAGTAACACAAGTAGGTAATAATTTGTCAGCTGAGCAAGCCTCTGTTATTGATATGAAAGGCAAATGGATCACGCCAGGCATAATTGATGTTCACTCTCATTTAGGCGTTTACCCTAATCCCGCAGTAGAGTCGCATTCAGATGGTAATGAGATGACGTCTCCTAATACATCAGAAGTTTGGGCGGAACATAGTGTTTGGCCACAAGATCCTGCTTTTCAAACGGCTCGTGCTGGCGGTATAACTAGCTTACAAATTTTACCTGGCTCAGCTAACTTATTTGGTGGCCGCGGTGTAACGTTACGCAACGTCCCGAGCGAAACTATGCAAGGCATGAAGTTTTCTGGTGCACCTTACGGGCTGAAAATGGCGTGTGGCGAAAACCCAAAACGAGTTTACGGTAGTCGAAAAGTATTACCTTCAACGCGTATGGGGAATGTCGCAGGTTACCGAAGTGCTTGGCTTGCAGCCACAGAATATAAACGTGACTGGGATAAATATGACAGTGATTACAGTGCAGGTGAAAATCCGGAGGCACCCAAACGTGATCTAGCACTTGATACACTAATGGGCGTTTTAGACGGTGAAATTTTAATCCATAACCATTGTTACAAAGCAGAAGAAATGGCGGTGATGATTGACCTAAGTAATGAATTTAATTATCACTCAGGTACTTTTCATCATGCGATTGAGGGCTATAAAATTGCAGATTTACTAGCTGCTAACGGAAACTGTGTTGCCATGTGGCCAGATTGGTGGGGTTTCAAAATGGAAGCTTATGACATGGTTGAAGAAAATGTTGCCATTGTTGATGCGGTTAAAAACTCCTGTGCTGTCGTTCATTCAGATTCCGCTACAACTATCCAACGGTTAAACCAAGAAGCAGCGAAAGTGATGTATCGTGCCAATGAAAATGGTTTTGCTCTAAAAGAAGAAGATGCCATTAAGTGGATTACTGCTAATGCTGCGAAATCTTTAGGTCTTAATGATGAAGTGGGCAGCCTAGAAGTCGGCAAGAATGCCGATGTTGTGGTTTGGAATATGAATCCGTTTAGTGTTTATGCAAAGGCTGAACAAGTATTTATTGATGGTGCTAAAGTTTATGATCGATTTGATGATAAATACCAAGCAAAAAGCGACTTTCTACTCGGTCAACAGTTAGAAAATAAACCGTCAACTCATTCTGTAACTAAGTCAGCAGACAAAGAATAGGAATCACAATGAAAAATACTCAATTACTTATTTCATTGCGCTATGTTTTGCTTGGCGCTCTTACTGTAACAACTAGTGTTGTTCAGGCTGAATCAATCGCAATTACTAATGCTACTGTTTACACAGTAGCTAAAAAAGGTGTTTTATTTCAAGCAACCGTTATGGTCGATGAAGGAAAAATTACCGCTGTATATGGTAAAGATGAAGTGCCTGAATCGCTTAGTGCGGACACTATCATCGATGCTAAAGAACGTATTCTAACACCAGGTTTTATTGCCACTGATAACTTACTGGGTTTAGTTGAAGTAGGCGCTGTCTCTAATACTCGTGATAGCTCGGATAAAGATGCTGATATTACTTTTGATGCCAGTTTAGCGTTTAACCCTAAATCTACGTTAATCGCCTACGCACGTAAGGGGGGGATTACTAGCAGTGTCGTTATGCCTTATGGTGGTGAAAAGGTTTTCACTGGTCAAAGCTTTATTGTTAATTTATCAGGAAATTTTGACAGTGTTATTACATCACAAAATGCGGTGATTGCTTCGTTAGGCGCTACAGAGAAAGGCTCTCGCGCAACTAAACTACAAACATTAAATAATGAACTTGAAGATGCGCAAAAAGCGTTAGCTAAAGCTGAAAAAGCTAAATTAAACAGTAAAAAAGACAAAGAAGAAAAAGAAGTTGAATCACCTTCACGTTCAGAGCAAGTAATGTATGAGCTATTATCGGGTGATAAGCCATTGATCGCTTATGCTGATAGGGCGACTGACATCTTAGCTTTACTTAAGTTAAAAAAGAAATTTAACCTTAATTTGGTATTGGCGGGTGCAAGTGATGCGATATTAGTAAGCGATGAAATAGCTAAAGCTAATGTTGTTGTGATGATGAGCGCGATTAATAATTTACCTAGCAGTTTTGACTCGTTACATAACTCACTCGCTAATGCCGCTAAACTGGCAAATGCGGGTGTAAAGGTGATTATCAGTAATAGTGGTGAAAGCTATAATATTAATCAATTACGCTTTGATGCGGGTGTAGCCGTTGCTAATGGTGTAGCTGAAACTACTGCTTTAGCGGCAATTACCGCGAACGTGGCAGATAGTTTTAACTTAAACTCTGGTCGTATCGCTGTTGGAAAAAATGCCGATTTAGTTTTATGGAGTAGTGACCCGTTTGAAATAAGCACTAAAGTTGATGCGATGTGGATTAACGGAAAAGCAATGACATTAAAATCACGCCAAGATGCATTACGCGAACGTTATACTGCCGAAACAGATATGCCAAGAGCATATACTAAATAACTTACTGAAAAATTAAGTTAAACAATTAGTCGCATACAATTGATGTACTAATATTGAATGTTTGAGCAAGGTTATAAAAACCCCGTATATTAAGTTTTAATTAATATACGGGGTTTTCTAATTTAATAGCTTCAATCTTTGCAGTCTTAAAGAGAATAAGCTTGTATTTTTACCTCTGATCTTTATGATTGGAGTAATTCATCTACTTAACTAATTCTTTTATAAGCAACTATCATGCGCTTTATTATTTCTGTCTCTTATACACATCTCCGAGCCCACGAGACCGTACTAGATCTC
>CAJXRC010000194.1 GCA_913058405.1 uncultured Colwellia sp.
TACGAGATCTAGTACGGTCTCGTGGGCTCGGAGATGTGTATAAGAGACAGTATATAAGTAGTGCGTTAGTTCTTGCTCTTGGGCTATCAACGTCAGCTATGGCTAACGTGACCACCTCGGCAATAAAAGGGCAGGTTGCTGGGCCGAGTGGTAACGCAGCGGTTGGAACTCAAATTACAATTGTTCACATACCGTCTGGTACGACTAAAACGGCAACAGTAAATGCTGCAGGTTCATTTAGTGCAAAAGGACTTCGTGTCGGTGGTCCTTATAGAATCATAATTGATTCTGACAATTTTGAAGATACTGAACTTACGGATGTGTTTTTAACTTTAGGTGAAACCTACCCAGTAAATGTTGCCCTTGAACAGCAGCAAGATATAGAAACTATTGTTGTTACTGGTCGCGTAGTAAATAAAAATTACGGTAGTAATAGCCCATCATCAAGTTTTAACTTGAAAGACATTCAGTTAACACCAACAGTTAACCGAGATATCAAAGATGTTATCCGCGTAGATCCTCGAATTTATATCAGTGAATCAGGTTCTGGCGGTGATGCAATTCAATGTGCTGGTGGTAACCCTCGTTTCAACAGTTTAACTGTTGATGGCGCGCGCATGAATGATAACTTTGGTTTAAATAGTAATGGTTATCCAACGGTTCGTATTCCATTTTCTTATGATGCTATTGATCAAGTTGCTGTAGAGCTTGCACCCTTTGATGTGCAATATGGTGGTTTTACTTCTTGTAACATTAATGCCGTAACTAAGTCTGGCAGCAATGAAGTTCATGGTAGTGTTTTTGTCGATTACACTAGTGATTCATTTAAAGGCGATAGTTTAGAAGGTGATAAAATTGATACCGGTAGTTATGACGAAAAGCGCTATGGTTTTAATGTCGGTCTACCGTTAATTGAAGATAAATTATTTGTATTCGCTGCTTATGAAAAATTAGATGGCGAGCAAATCATGCAGTATTCTGCATTTGATAACGGTTCGATCACACAAAGTGATATTGATAAAGTAGTTCAAATATCTAAAGATAAATATAACTATGACCCAGGTTCATTAGTACCTAGTATACCTGTAGAAGATGAAAAGATATTAGTTAAAATTGATTGGAATATTAACGATAGTCATCGTTTGAACTTTGTCTATAACTACAATGATGGATTTGAAATAGGTCAATCAGACGAAGGCTCAAATCGTTTATCATTGTCTAACCATTTTTATGAACGTGGTGCTGAATTTACTTCCTATGTATCATCATTATATTCAGATTGGACAGATAATTTTTCAACTGAGGTTCGCATTGGTTATTCTGAGTTAGATAATAGACAAATATCACTTGACCAAGCCAGTGGCTTTGGCGAATTTAGAGTTGAAAATGTTGGTAGCGATGTTAGTGTTTATTTAGGGCCAGATGATTCTCGTCAATCAAACAAGTTAAAGTATGATAATTTATCGTTTAAAATAGCGGGTACTTATTATCTTGATGAGCATGAGCTATATTTGGGCTATGAACGAGAAGAGTTAGATGTATTTAATTTATTTGTTCAGCATAGTCAAACAGAAACACGCTTTAATAACATGGACGATTTCGAATCAGGGTTAGCTGATGATGTTTATTATGGTAATGCTAATTCCCACAATCCAGATGACGCTGCGGGTGAATTTAAGTACGCGTTGAATACTTTGTATTTCCAAGACAAATTCGAATTATCTGATTACGATGTAACTATTACTGCTGGTCTTCGTTATGATTGGTACACCAGTGACGATACACCTAATCATAATCAAAATTTTGAAGACAGATATGGTTATTCAAATGCTCAAAATCTTGATGGTGTTGATTTAATTCAACCTCGTTTCGGTTTTAACTGGTCAGCGAGCGATCAATTAGAAATACGTGGTGGTTTTGGCTTGTATTCTGGCGGTAACCCAAATGTTTGGATATCAAATAGCTATTCAAATGATGGCGTTCGCAATATTCAAGATTCAGTCAGAGATGTTCAAATACTTGGCGCAGACGCTATTGCCTATAATGGCTCGGGCCAGCCTGGTTATGATGTTCCACAATCACTTTACGATGAGATAGGTAGTGGGTCAGCTGATTCAAGCACCAACGTTACCGATCCAAATTTTGAACTTCCTTCAGAATGGAAATATTCATTAGGTTTAACTTATGTAACTGAAGATGAGTATGTATTAAGCTCTGATTTATTGTTCACCGATAAGCAAGATTCAGCCATAATTAGCAACTTAGCTGATGAGGTTGTATCAACGGCGCCTGATGGTCGTCCAGTTTATGATAGTGTTAACCACAGTCGTAACTCTGACTTCTTGTTGACCAATGTAAAAGGTGACGATGCAAAATCGACTATAGTTTCATTTGCAATAAGTAAAGAATACGATAACGGCTTAGCTTTTTCTGCGTCATATGCTTATACCAATGCAGAAGATGTTCATCCAATGACTAGCTCTGTAGCGTTTTCAAACTACCACGGCATTGCGGTGTCAGATCCAGAAAATCCACAATTAGCAACCTCAAACTATGAGATCCCACATCGCTTTACGTTGAACGTAACGTATAGCCATGAGTTTTTCAGTGGTTATCAAACAAACTTTAGCGTATTTGGACAGGCTAACCAAAGTCATGCTTATACTTATAGCTTCTCGAGCGATACAAGAGGTTTAGGTTTCAATGATCAGGATCGTCAATTGCTTTACGTACCAACAGCAAATGATGCTAGTGTTATTTATGGTGCAGATCGTGATGGAAACCCATTTGATCAACAAGGCTTTAATGACTTTATAGCTGCAGAAGGATTAACTCGTGGTCAAATCATGGATAGAAACTCATTAGAAGGTAAGTGGTGGACTAAGTTTGATGTTCGCATAGAACAAGAGTTTATGGGTTTCATGCCTGGACATAAAGCGAGTGCTTATCTTGTTATTGAAAACTTTGGTAACTTATTAAATGATGATTGGGGTGTACTTAAGGAAGGTAACTTCTTGCAAGGTGCAGTTACAGCAACAGTTACAGACGATAATCAATATTCTTACAATGAATTCAATAATCCTACTGCTTCAAGTAGGGTAACAGACCCTTCATTATGGGAAATGCGTATAGGGATTAAATATGACTTTTAATTAAGTTTATTTTTTCTGAAGAAAGCCATGCTGAAAAGTATGGCTTTTTTTTTGGCTAATGGAATAACGGGCGTTTTAGTTTATTCATAACTTGACCATATGGTCAATAATGATATATTAATATAATAAATACAGTAAATTATCTAAAGGCATGTAGACATGGGAAAAAATAAAATAGCGCGTTTTGATGAGTTATTATCCGCGGCAAAAGAGGCTTACCAACGTGCCTATGCGCCTTATAGTAAGTTTCATGTTGGTGCTGCAGCGTTAACTGCTGATGGCAATATCGTTAACGGTTGTAATGTTGAAAATGCTTCATACGGCTTAACAATATGCGCAGAACGTAACTGTATTAATCACGCGGTTGTTGATGGCGAACAGCAATTTCAAGTGATCATAATTTACACCGAGCAAGACAAGTTAACACCGCCTTGTGGTGCCTGTAGACAGGTTATTGCTGAGTTTTTTGAACAATCAGCACCAGTGTTTGCTGTTAATCATAAAAATGAGCATAAGGAATGGACTGTACAGCAGTTATTACCTGATGCTTTCACCCCAAAAGATTTATTAGACTTGTAAGGATTTAGTCAATGTCAGTAACCAAAAAAGTTATCCCGCAAGAGATTATTCGACTTAAGCGTGATGGTCACGTATTAGATCAACAAGCGATAAATGGCTTTGTTTCAGGCCTTGTTGATGGCAATTTTTCAGATAGTCAAGTTGGTGCTATGGCAATGGCTATCTTTCAACAAGGAATGACGTTAGATGAAAGAGTCAACTTTACCAAAGCTATGATGCATTCAGGTGATGTATTAAGTTGGCAAGACTTTGATGGCCCTATTGTAGATAAACATTCTACGGGCGGTGTTGGTGACAAGGTTAGCTTTATGTTGGCTGCAATTGTGTCTGCCTGTGGTGGTTATGTTCCAATGATTTCTGGTCGTGGCTTAGGCCATACCGGAGGTACTGCAGATAAACTTGAGAGTATTGCTGGCTTTAATGTACAGCCTAGTATTAGTGAATTTAAGCGCATTGTTAAAGACGTTGGTGTTGCCATTATTTCTCAAACCGATAATTTAGCTCCTGCAGATAAGCGTTTGTATTCTATTCGAGATGTGACAGCAACTGTTGAATCTATTCCGTTGATTACGGCGTCTATTTTATCGAAAAAACTTGCCGCTGGACTAGATACTTTAGTGATGGATGTTAAGGTTGGCAACGGCGCAATGATGAATAACTTGGCTGATGCTAAAGCTCTTGCCGATAGTATTGTAAGTGTAGCCAATGGAGCAGGGGTTAAAACACAGGCGATTATTACTGATATGAACCAAGTGTTAGGCACGAGTGCCGGTAATGCTTTAGAAATGTATGAAACCGCTAAGTACTTAACAGGTAAGCAACGTGAGCCACGTTTACATAAGGTTGTACAGTCACTTGCTAGTGCTATGCTGATTAATACTAACTTAGCGAGTACTGAAAAAGATGCTCATGAAAAAATAGAGCAAGTATTAAGGTCTGGTTTAGCTGCAGAGGTCTTTGACCGCATGATTGCTGCACTAGGGGGCCCGACCAACTTCATTGAAAAGCCTTGGGATTCAATGATAAAAGCAAATGTTATTGTTGAAGTTAAAGCCGTACAGCATGGTTATATCGCGGGAATGGATACACGTGCTGTAGGTATGTCTGTGGTTGGTTTAGGCGGAGGAAGAACAGCACCAACACAAAAAGTAGATCACACGGTTGGTTTTGACCGTATATTACCATTAGGTGTACAAGTTAATCGTGGTGAAGTGATTGCTCGTGTTCATGCTAAAGATGAAGACTCAGCCAATGCTGCCGTTGCACAATTTAATAGTGCACTTAGTTACACTGAAGAAAGCCCTGAGTTGCCACCAGTGATTTATTAATCGAATCGAGTATTGATGGGGTTGGTATCAGCTTAGTGAGGGTGATACAACCCTTCTAAGCTCAATATACCCAAACTACCTGAAGAAGCAGATTTGAGCTGGAATTATAAATGCCTAATCTCAATCGTTTTTTTCTCCCACTGAAACATACATTTTGAATGGTCACGGGTATAGATAGTGTCGAACGGTTTATTATAAAATACTCTCTAAAAGTCAGTAAACCCTAATATAAGCCTATTGCCAAACCAGCTGCTTGAAATGAGCTCGACAGAGTGGCTCATAACGCTCATTACCTCCCACTTCAACTTGCTCGCCCCCTCGCACTGGTTTGCCGTTCACATCTTGTCTAATGACAAAGTTAGCTTTGCGGCCACAGTGGCAAATAGTTTTTAATTCGACTAGTTTATCAGCCCAGGCGAGCAGAGCAGCACTACCTGAAAAGGTTTGCCCTAAAAAGTCCGTGCGTATGCCATAAGCCAATACTGGGATGTGAAGTAAGTCTACGATGTCGGTTAGTTGTTTTACTTGTTCCGTAGACAGAAATTGCGCTTCATCTATTAAGACACAATCAAGCTTTTCAATTTGGATTTTCTGTTCAATCTCTTTAAATAAGTTAGTCTTATCATCGAATAAAAAGGCATCAGCATCAATGCCCAAACGCGAGGCGACTTTACCCTTGGCAAATCTATCATCTATTTGTGCTGTATAAATAGCTGTGGCTAAACCACGTTCTTGATAATTATAAGAAGACTGTAACAGGTGAGTTGATTTACCTGCATTCATTGAGGAGTAATAAAAATATAATTGTGCCATTGTGCTTCTTTCTTCTAAATCCAATCTAAAAGTAATAATTCATACGTAGTTAATAGTTGAACATTATTAGCTACGCTTTCCATTATGCGAGAAATGCTAGAAAACTAATAACTACTCGATGTTGGTTTGCTGTTTTGATGGCCCAGCGTCTCTAATAAACTGGTTAATAAGCTACTAGCACCAAATCTAAAGTGATTAGCATCAGCCCATTGTGCGCCTAAAATATTATCAGCCAAATCAAGGTATATTGCCGCATCTTCGGCCGTTCTTACACCACCAGCAGGTTTAAAACCAACGGCTGTATTTTTTTGCTTTATCACTTCTAACATGATTTGCGCTGAGGTTGGTGTTGCATTTACCGGTACTTTGCCGGTAGATGTTTTAATAAAATCAGCGCCGGCATTAATCGAAATTTCACTGGCTTTTCGTATTAATGCTTCTGATTTTAGCTCACCGGTTTCAATAATAACTTTTAGTTTTGCCGAACCTTCACAGGCTTGTTTACAAACCTTAACCATATCAAAACCAATATTTTCGTTACCTTGCATTAATGCGCGGTAAGGAAAAACTACGTCCACTTCATCTGCACCATAGGCTACAGCAGCTTTAGTTTCGGCGAGGGCAATATCAATATCATCATTACCATGCGGGAAGTTGGTTACCGTTGCTATTCTTACCTGTGGTGTTTGTTGTGCTTTTAGTGCTTTTTTAGCCACTGGAATGAAGCGTGGAAAAATACAAATAGCGGCAGTTTCGCCAGCAGGTGAATTGGCTTGCTTACATAGATCAATAATATCCTGATCAGTCTCAGTGTCGGTAAGGCTGGTTAAATCCATCAAAGACAGTGCGCGTTTAGCGACAGTTTTCAAGTCAGACATAATGTTATATTCCTATCTAGTGTTTGCTTATAAAGAAATGAAGATGCCGGCAATGGCCGCACTCATCAAATTTGCTAACGTAGCTGCAAGCATAGCTCGCATGCCTAATCTAGCAATGTCATGACGTCTACTTGGTGCCATTGAACCAATTCCACCGAGTAAAATAGCGATAGATGATAGGTTGGCAAAACCACATAAAGCAAAAGTGACAATGGCTTGAGTTCCAGGGCTTAGCGTATCTTTAATCTCAACAAAATTAACATAAGCAAAGAACTCATTAACCACAACTTTTTGGCCAATAAAGCTACCAGCTTGTAACATTTCATTTACTGGAACGCCGATAATATAGGCGAAAGGGGCAAAGAGGTAACCTAAGAAAAACTCAATGGTAATATCTTCATAGCCAAATAAACCGGATATGCCACCTACAATGGTATTTAACAATGCAATGAGCGCGATAAAGGCCAGTAACATCGCCCCCACATTTACTGCAAGTTTCAAACCTGAAGCTGCTCCAGAGGCCGCAGCATCAATGACATTTGTCGGTTTTTCGTTTTCGTCATCGTAATCGACAGACTTATCAACTATTTTGTCGTGCTCTGTTTCAGGACAAATTATTTTTGCCATCAAAAGACCACCTGGAGCTGCCATAAATGAAGCAGCAATAAGGTATTTTAACTCAATACCAAGTCCGGCATAACCCGCAAGAATAGAGCCAGCAACAGAAGCTAAGCCGCCAACCATGATGGCAAACAACTCAGATTGAGTCATTTTTGCAATATACGGGCGTATGATAAGTGGTGCTTCGGTTTGACCAACAAAGATATTAGCTGTTGCTGAAAGTGATTCAGGTTTACTGGTTTTTAATAGCTTTTGCAAAGCCCCACCAATAATCTTGATAACCCATTGCATGATGCCTAAATAATAAAGCACAGCTATTAGGGATGAAAAGAAAATAATGTTAGGTAAAACTCTAACAGCAAAAACAAAACCGACACCATTGGAAAACATAGCATCAGTGCCTAAGCCACCAAAAAGAAAGTTAATACCTACTTTGGCACTATCAATCACGCTTTGTACGCCATTAGTCATTGAAAGCAATACATCTTTGCCAAATGGGACATATAGAACAAATGCACCAAGTATCACCTGCAGGGCAAAAGCTAAACCGACAGTGCGTAAGTTAATAGACTTTTTTCCGCTCGATAAGGCATAAGCTATCGCAAGTAATGCGATTATGCCAAATACGCCTCTTAGTGCACCTAATTCCATGAATACCTCTTATTAATTATTATTGTTGTGGGGGTAGTTGTGAAAGTTGACGTATTTTCGCTTTAAGTACTTCTATTGCCATTCGGTTTTTACCGCCTCGGGTAATAACAATATCAGCCCAAGCTTTTGATGGTTCAATGAACTGATGATACATAGGTCTAACTGTTGCTAAGTACTGTTTAGTGACAGACTCAATACTACGACTACGTTCAACTAAATCACGTTTAATTCTTCTAATTAGACATATATCTAATGGTGTATCCATATAGACTTTAATATCAAAACAATCCCTTAGTTCTTTGTTTGATAGTAACAATATACCTTCAACTAAGATGATTTTAGTCGGTAAAAATGTTTTGGTTTCGCTCAGACGAGTATGTGTTTTGTAGCAATAAACTGGACTATCAATTTTCTTATTTTCAGTAAGCTGTGTTAAGTGCTTTGATAGCAATTCATGTTCAAATGCATCTGGGTGGTCATAGTTAGTTTGTTCACGTTCAGGCATTGATAAGTGTAACTGATCACGATAATAAGCATCCTCATAAATGATTGATATGCCATTTTCTCCAAGCTCGCCAATAAGTTCGTCATGAATAGTTTGGGCGAAAAGCGTCTTCCCTGATGCTGAGGGTCCAGCAATAGCAATAATAGTTGGTTTAATCGGTTTCAATGTTTAGCCTGTTGTCAAAGATCGAATAATAATTTAGCAAGTGTGGTATCTACAGCCATTAGACACTTGCTATATTCCACTTTTAAAATTGTAATACCAATGAGATTAATTAAGGGGGTAAATTTTAATAAAAATAAATGGTCAAGAACAAGGCGCTTGATTGAGCAATAGCTGGCTATTGGGATTGAAAGCAACGATGTTATTGAT
>CAJXRC010000195.1 GCA_913058405.1 uncultured Colwellia sp.
ACGAGATCTAGTACGGTCTCGTGGGCTCGGAGATGTGTATAAGAGACAGCACCACTGGTAACAATGGACAAAGAAGCCATTGGTGATACAGGTCTGGGTGAAATGGGGCAAATCTTAGTAGATAACATGCCAGCCCTCTCATTTGGAACCAGCAATGCCACCAGCCAATCGAGTGTTGCTAGTACCGGTATTACCACGGTTGAATTACGTAATCTAGGGGCTAACCGTACCTTGACCTTGATTGATGGCCGTCGCGTAGTATCGAATTCTAAAAGTGGTAATTATGTCAGTATGAGCACTATTCCATCTGGCATGGTACAACGCGTTGAAGTGATTACCGGTGGCGCTTCTGCTACTTATGGTGCGGATGCGGTTTCAGGTGTAGTAAATATTATTACTCAATCAGGTAAAGAGGGTTTCGATTTTAAAGCGCGTGGCGGTGAAAGCACCGACGGCGGGGCTAAAGAATTTACCCTTGATGCAAGCTACGGTACTTCATTTTCTGATGATCGTGGTTATTTATATTTCAGTAGTAACTATGATAAAGATTACGGTCTTAAATATGAAGATCGTGACCGCGCCTCTCAAGAAGCATCATTTAGTTATGATGCAGATACCATGCGCAACGAAATCCTCACCGCTGATGGTTATAAACCATTTAACGAAACACCGATGAGTGAATGGCGCAGTCGTAGTGACGGCACTCTTGGTGGAATCTTCCAAGAATCAAGCAAGTTTGATGAAATTTACTGGTATGAAGGACAAGAATTAAATTCTGCTCCTTATGATCAGTATCTTGAAGAAAAAGTTGGTATTAACTCACGCCAATTTGTCCAACTAAAAGTACCAAGCGAACGTGTTTCAGCAGCATTAAAACTAGATTTCGACATTACTGATGACATCACGTTTTACTCACAAGTACAGTGGAGTGGTAACTATACTGTCAACGATAAGTCACCAGAAGATTCTGGTGATAGTGAAACCGCTACCTACACCGATAGAGAAACGGGTGAACCAGGTACGGTAAACCTGGGGAGAATACCAATTGATAATCCTTATGTCCCTGCCGCAATCCGTGAAACAGCGGGTCAATATAAAGACCGAATTTATTGGGACCGTCGCTTAGGAGAAGTTGGACCTGTTTCTACTGATAATGAGCGTGAAACGGTAAGAGCATGGGCTGGTCTTCAAGGTACTATGTTTGATGGTGAATGGGATTGGGATATTTCAGCCGGTTACGGCAAGTTCCATCAACGCCAATTTAGAAATAATGAAATTGATGTCTTTAAAGCAAAAAAAGCATTAGATGCTGGTTATGCCGACGATGGTAGCATCCAATGTAATGATGCTGAAGCGCGTGCTGATGGCTGTGTTGCTTTAAATGTTTTTGGTGAAGGCTCTATAACGCCTGAAATGGCTAACTATATCCGAGTCAACCCTACGCTAAATACCTATAACGAGCAGGCTAATATCATGGGTTATATCACCGGTGATTTATTTGAAATGCCAGCAGGTCCTGTTGCAACTGTATTTGGCTTTGAATACCGTAAAGATATCCAAGAAGCGGTAACTGATGATGCACTAACCTACGGTGGTATTACTTGGAACTTAATTCCTGCATTTAAAGGGGATATCACTGTCGCTGAAGTCTTTGGTGAAGCCTCAATTCCTTTATTACGTAACTTACCTGGGGCAGAGTTTTTATCATTAGAAACATCACTACGTTTGTCAGATTACAATGTGAAAAATGTGGGCTTAGTCTCTAGTTATAAGTTAGGCTTTTTGTGGACCGTGGGTGCTGGTGTAAATTTACGTGGTAACTATGCAATCGCCCAGCGTGCGCCAAGTGTTAATGAATTATATGAGCCAGCTGCAGGTGATTTTGATAGTTTTGATGATATTTGTCATGGTGTTACTGCAACCTCTAGTGACGCAGGTCACGATAACTGTCGTTTAGAACCTGGCATTGCTGCAGCAATCGCTGCGGATGGTGAGTTTGAAGATGATAGTAATGGTTATTCGCCAAATGCCGGTAACCCAGAGTTATATGAAGAAACAGGCACTACGCTTACCCTAGGTGCTACTTATGAACCCACTTTCTTAGATGGATTTAGCATTGCACTTGATTATTACGATATTTCGATTGAGGATGCTATTGACGAATTTGGCAATGATCAAATTTTATCGCAATGTTACGATTCAAGCATCACGTTAGGTCAAGAGAATGAATTTTGTGATTCTATTAAGCGTGATAGTGAAGGTCAGTTAGAAGAAGTCCTACAACGTAGCTATAACATTGATGAATTAGGTACCCGTGGCGTTGATATCGCTGTGGCATATGCTTATGACATGAGTTCTTTTGGTAGTCTTAAGTTCAAAATGGATTGGACTCACTTACTAGAGCATTCTAAAACAGTTACTGGTAATGACGGTATTGTCGTGGAAGATTATGTTGGTTATGCAGATGAAGGGATATTTGAAGATAAAGCATCAGCTTCTGTTGCTTGGTACTTAGATGACTTACGTGTTCGTTGGAGCACTACTTATAAGAGTTCAGCCCTGCGTGACTTTGCCGAACAAAAAGATTGGGTAGGGGATATGGCGGCTAACTCAGAACGTTGTGATGCTGGCGAAGCTGATTGTGTTGCTAATCCAGAGTCATTAGCTTTCCAAGAATTGAGTTCTTATTTCAAGCATAACTTATCAGTGTCTTATAACATTGATATGAATGATGATTCTTCAGTTCGTGTCTTTGGTGGTATAAACAATATCTTTGATGATAAAGGTGAGTTTTACTATGGTGGTCGTGGTAACTTTGGCAGTGAATATGATGCAGGTACTGGTCGTTTTGTTTACTTAGGCGCTCAAGTTAGCTTCTAAGTTAACTTTACGGAACGAGTTATTGCGGAGTTAAGCTTAATTTAGCTCCGCTTTTAAATCCTCACACGGATGTGGTCTTTTATAGTTTTATCTTTACCTTTATTCTTTTTATTTTTTTTGGAGCTCTCATGTTTTTCTCTTCTCACACGACTATTCGCTTAATTATTCTCACATCAACATTATTAATCGCAAGTAGTGTATCAACCTTTGCTTTTTCTAGTGTTGATGAAAAATCAAAGGCTGAAACATTAGCACCTGTTAATGATGGTCCTTATGTTTTTGTTAACGAACAGCAGCAGCTTGAGTCATATTGGTTATGTCAAGGTGAAGTGGTTACAAGAACTGCCGAGGCGGTTAGTTTTCCATTGTCTATTTCGGCGTGTAATATGCCTGCCGATATACATGCCTTGAGTAGTATTGAAAATAAATTACTCGAATTTTCTGGTGACTATCCTGTTGCCGCATTAAGTGATTTTCATGGAAAATATGACTTGATGATTGAGTTACTTACCAATAACAAAGTAATTGATAAAAACAAAAATTGGGCTTTTGGCAAAGGACACTTTGTTATTACAGGTGATATTTTTGACCGAGGAAACAAGGTCACTGAAATCTTGTGGTTTTTATACGATTTAGAACAACAAGCCCAACAAGCAGGTGGTAATATTCACCTAACACTAGGTAACCATGAAGTAATGATTCTCAATGGGGATCTACGTTATTTACACCCTAAGTATGTTGAAACAGCGAAGCAATTAAATAAACCCTTTGAACAATTATTTAGTCAAAGTAGCGTTATCGGGAATTGGTTACGAAGCAAACCTGTATTGGTTAAAGTTAATAATATGTTGTTTGCTCATGGTGGTTTTCATCCTAGCTTAGCCACAGAACAGCGCAGTTTGGTTGAAATCAATACGGTTTTTAAAGATAACTTAGTTAAAGCAGAGCTTGAACAACCGAGAGCAGGGTGGGCAAAGTTTCTTCATACCACCAATGGTCCGATTTGGTATCGTGGTTACTTTGCCGCAGATCGTGAAAAATCTTCTCGCTCTAAAGGCTCTAGTTCAAAAGACAATGGCGCAACTTCTGCGGAAATTGATTTACTACTCAAACATTTTGATGTTAAGAACTTAATTGTTGGACACACCTCACAAAAGCAAATTGAAAGCCGGTATCAAGGGAGAGTTATTGCCATTGATTCAAGTATTAAAGAAGGTAATTATGGTGAAATATTGTTTATTGAGCAGGGTAAGAAATGGCGTGGTAGTTTAAGTGGGAAGGTGTTACCGCTTTACCATCAATAACGATACTTTTTACAATTTTGAGCACAAAAAAACCAGTACTAAGTACTGGTTTTTTTATTAAAGCTAAAACGTTTAACGTTAATCTTTGATTTCAGCATTATGATAAACGTGCTGAACATCATCACAGTCATCTAACATAGCGATAAATTTTTCAAAATTCTCTAGGTTTTCTTCACCTTCAACATCAATATAGTTTTGTGGTACCCAAGAAAGCTCTTCAACTTCTAATTCATATTCAGGCATTGAGTTAGTAAACTCAGTTTTAATTTTGAAAAACTCAGTATGAGGGGCATAAACAGTGATAATGCCATCTTCTAATTCAACATCAGTTACATCAATATCAGCCATCATCAGTGATTCTAAAACGGCTTCATCATCTTCACCTTTAAAAGCAAAAACAGCTTGATGATCAAACATATGAGATACAGAGCCTGAAGTACCTATTTTAGAGTTTGTTTTAGTAAAACATTGACGAACATCTTTAATGGTGCGGTTACCGTTATCTGTTAAGCAATCAATAATTACCATACAGTTACCAGGACCGTAACCTTCATAACGGGCTTCAACAAAGTCTTCACCACCAGCCCCAGAAGCTTTTTTAATAGCGTTATCGATAACGTGGGTAGGCACTTGATCTTTCTTTGCACGATCAATCAAACCACGTAAAGAAAGGTTACCGTCGGGATCAATGCCACCAGTTTTAGCACAAACGTAAATTGCTTTACCGTACTTAGAGTAAACTTTTGTTTTGGCCCCTGCGGTTTTGGCCATAGATAATTTGCGGTTTTGGTAAGCTCTGCCCATCTCAATGTCTTCTTTTATGTTCAAAAATATAATGCGCTAGATTCTATCAGTCTCACTAGGCGCTTGACTAGTGTTCTTGCTTAAAAAAGTCCGTAGTTAGTTGGCTATAAATAGTATTCAAAAGAAAGAGTGCGTACAAAAGCATTCAATTTAACTACTTGAAATAACAGTTAATAGCTAAAAATCAGCTATCTTTAATGTACTATTAGCCTATGATATAAATATCTTTATTATTTAGCCAAGGAGTTGGATTGTGACTGAACAATTAACAGAACAACAGATCATTAAGCAAATCAATCAACGTCAATGCTTTACCGCTACAGTTGTCGGGGGAGCTTTTACCCTCACAATTAATAAATATTTGCCGGCTATGTCGGCGGCTATTCATGACGGCAGTAACTTTAGGGCAGAGCTTGAAGATAATTGCTTGTTAGAAAAGAACGATCGTTATTATGAAGAAGATCCGTACACTGGCAGTTTCATTGCTAAACAAGCCATTACGTTAATTGCCCATGACTCACGTTATGAATATGATTTAAATCGTGGTACTGATGAATGTGTTTATGAAACTGCTTGGGGTAAAGAAATATGGAAAACCCCACTGAGTGAAGAGATGATTGCTAAAAGCAAAGCTAAACATGCGCAATTTTATCGTATTGTGGCGGCGATCGTTGAGGCTCTAGTTGAAGATTTTGGTCAATGTATTGTTTATGATAATCATTCGTATAACTTTAAACGTCATGAGCGAAAAGACTTACCAATAATAAACGTGGGTACAACATCAGTGAAAGGGGAGCAATGGCGACCAATTATTGATAGTTGGCTTAGTGCATTACAAAACATGAATGTTGATGGTCTTGAAATGACAGCAGCAGAGAATGATATATTTTATGGCAAAGGGCGCTTAGCTGGCTTCTGTCATAGTCGATATGACAATGTTTTAGTACTGGCGACTGAAGCTAAAAAAGTCTTTATGGATGAGCTTACAGGGCAAGCCGATGCCGTTGTGTTACCTTCATTGCAGCAAGTTTATAATGATACGGTGGCAGAGCATACCCAGTGGTACATCAATAACTACCACAAAAACTAGTTTCTTCCTTTTTATTACGCCTAATAAAAAAGCACCTTAAGTAAATTAAAGGTGCTTTTTAGCTTTCTATATCCTATCTAAAGCTTTTCAGTTAAAGCCAACCGAGTACGTCTTTCATAACTGACCAGCGTGGTTTTTTCGCTTTAGGATTTTGACCTAAAATCCAATAGTCGTACACTTGCTTCTGTAAACCGTTTTCTTTTTTAAGCTTAAGCCAAGTATTTATATATTGCACATAGTCTAGTTGAGCTTTAGGGAGCATAAAAGCTACGGGTGCTCTAAGTTTTAAGCCTTTAGGGATAATAGCCGAGTAATTTGGGTATAACATAGCCCAAGCAGAAGCCGACTCGGTTGAGTAAATTAACGCGTCGACATCTTCATAGTTACCTTTAAGAAATTGTCTAACATTATTCACTTCTGTTAATTGTGCATTAGGTAGATATTCTTTCACCATATCTTGGTAATACTTACTATTTCCCACACCTAACTTTAATGTTTTCATTGCTTGAATGGTATAAAGGTCAGAAAACTGATCACGTTTAGCATCCGTCACTAATAAACCAGCGGTATGGAAGGTGTAAGCATCTGAAAAGGCCATTTTTAATGCACGTTTTGGTGTGATTACATGACCACCAATAATGATATCAATACTACCATCAGCTAATAACTCGGCTTCGTCAGCACCCTCTTTAATGCGAATCATGGATAAATTAATATCGAGATCTTTAGCAAATTGGTTCAGTAATTCAACATCAAAACCAACCATTTTATTCTCTTTATTTCTAAAGGCATAAGGCAAGCTCGCATCGCTATAACCAACACGAATACTTTTACGAGCAAGGATCACCTCAAGGCGTGGTTGTTGCTGCTCAAAGTAACCTAATGGCGTAAGCTCTTTATATCTATCTAGATTAGCGCTTGCATTCATTGACTTCATTGATTCGAATGTTTGCACACCTTCGTACTTGTAAGGAATTAATGACTTTAAAGTAAAGCCAGCCGCAATCATAACACCCAAGGTAATTGCTAAATGCACGCCAATGGCTTGCATCATTCTGTGCCATCTAAGCTTTTTCAATACGGCAGAGGCCACCAGTAAAGTAACAACAAAACCATGCAATGCAGCTAGGCCTGTAGCAAAACGGGCAGTAACGACACTACCTAACAGGTATAACTGGAATTGATCAGCGGGCAAATCAAAAAAGTCGAGTAGAAATGGAATGGCAACAGCCATGCTACCAAAAGCGGTTAAGGCGCCCATAATGACAAAAGAAATATAGTCATCAAAACCAAGTGGTGAGCCTACATACCAGGCAGAGAATAAAATAAATCCTAAGCCAAGTAGTGTACCTGTACTTGGGAAACTGTAAGCGGTTGGTACAAGTACATCAACAGTAGAGTCTGTTTCTTCGCACTCCATACCGTGCTTGGCTAATAATGCTTTACTGCGTTCAATGATCATCGGCAGCACAACTAATACTGTGCCGGTAGCTAATGCCGTTATAACCGCTTCACCAGCGGTTGATAAGATTTCACGATAGGAGAAAGGTGTTGCCCAATGAATAAGTAGCGGCAAAAACACAAAAGCAAGTAGAGCAGCAGCAGTAATGTATACCCATAAAAATACTTGTAGTCGACCAAGCTCTTCAACTTCTAAGGTACCTGCAGCAGAAGCAGAAATAGCAAAAATCCCCAAGGGTGCTAACTTGGCAACATACGAAGCAACTTTCATTAAGCTATCACCAATATTGGTGGTTAAGGTTAATAGCGTTTCTTTATTCTTTACTTGAATTAAGGCAATCCCCATCAGCAATGAAAATAGTACGACAGCTGGAACAATCGTCTCTGATAACGAGGCAAAAATGTTACTAGGGATATATAGTTTTACAAAGTTAAAGGCGGCGGGCTCTGCAAGCATACTCGTACTGAAAAAACCTGCTGTTTCCCAGTTAGGGTAGGCTAAGGGAAGCAATAATAACGTCGCCATGACAGACAACCACATGATTACTATTACTTTTACTGCTCGGTATCCTATTCGACTTGCCATGGTGCTGTCTAATCGACCTAAGCCACCAATAATTGAAACAAGTACATAAGGTAAAACGGTCATTTGAAGTAAGCGAATATAAACATCGCCAATGACTTTAATATCTCCGGCAGGCTCTCCAACAAAAATACCAGCAGATATACCCAGTATTAATGCAATAATGACCCGTTGAAAGGGGCTCAATTTTTTATATAGGTTTACTAATGGCATTTTCTCTCCTGAGGAAGGACTTATTTACAGTGATAAGTCGCTATGTGCGTATAACTTGATGTTATTATCGCCTTTCTAAGCGGTTATTCAAGTAACGATTACGCTAATTGTTTATCAACAAGTAACTTTAACAAGGTAACTATAGGTATAAACAGGTAGCTATTTTAACCCTCGCAAAAAATAGAACTCGCCTAACAAGCCTACAGCGCTAATAAACAGTATCTTTCTCATATTGTTTCTATTCTTTACCGTATTTGAAAGTGACCGCTACGTCATGATTAGCTTCTTTGCCTTTGTTGGTATTACTATTGATTTCGACAATAGAATAACTATTCTTTTTAATCAATGCCTTGAATAAAGGCGATTCTAATTCCAGCTGAATTTTGCATCTTCAAGTGGGACGGGTATAAATGCGCTAATAGCTTAATCTTTAACCCATAATAGCTGTCTCTTATACACATCTGACGCTGCCGACGAAGAGGATAG
>CAJXRC010000196.1 GCA_913058405.1 uncultured Colwellia sp.
GATCTACACTATCCTCTTCGTCGGCAGCGTCAGATGTGTATAAGAGACAGGTTGAAGGTGGTGCGCTCCGTTGTGGTAATTGTAGATATTGGAAAACAGGACCCCGGTTTCTTCTTGAGCAGATATACTATTTAAATGAAGTCGCTAGTGAAATAGAGGAATTAGTTAACCAACGCATCGATTTTTTAACTAAGTCACAAGAAGCTTTTAATAATCAAGATTATAAAAGATCAGAAATAATTTCAGAAAAATTTTCGCAAAAGGCTGATGAAGTTACAGCCCTTTTGGCTCACCGTGTGCAGGAGCTTAAAAGGCGAGATTTAATGTTGAGAAAAAATCTTGAAGTAGCAAAGCTAGATTCAAAAAATAATCAATTACCGATTGAATTTGGCAAAATATCCGATCCCGATAACCTACAATGGGAATCAATGGGGCTATTTGACGCTGCCATGGAGAGAACAACTCAGGCTGCTGTATTAGGTATTGTAGGGGAAGAGAATACAATCTCGATGATTCAATTAGAGAAGTTCTGCACTAAGTTGGCATCATTATCTAAAAACTCTAATCCGTTATTATTTGTTCCTAATGATGAAATTAAACGGGCCGCAATATTGTATAAATTGTCAAGTATAACGAAAGAGCTTGGTCGTTCATTCGATGATGATGAATTTGATGACCCAAGAGTTTTATTATCAAATTTAGGAGAGGAAAAATTTATGAAACTAGGACAATCGCTGACTTCTCTTGAAGCTGATTTATTACAAATAGAGGAGAAGAAATAATGGATTTTTTATTTGCAGACAGCGAATCAGACAAAATGAAAGAAGAGGCTAAAGATAAAAGACTAAAAAATGGCTTCGAAAATGTATCAAAATCCTGTCGGGCATTGCTTCTAGACGGTAGAAAACTTACTTATAAAGAAATTGGTGAGTATTGTGTTAAAAATTTTAAGTCGCCAGGGAAAGGCGCATTTGATAATGGTAGTGATAGCAGCTATAAGTATAAAAAATTAATAGGCTTTTATAGGGCTTTAGTTAAAGTTGAACCCAAAGATGATAATGATGAGTTTTCAGGGTTGCCGATAGGGGTGAAGACTTATATTAGCCAGTTAGAACAAAGAAATAGCTTATTAGAGAAGATACAAAAAGAAATTGATGGTAGATCTCTACGGACAGAAGTTGTATCGCTGACTGATACCATAAAATCACACGGCTTTGAGTCTGATCATGCAAACACTGTTTCAGCTCAAGGAGTGTTGACTAATGAACAGAAGAAGTCGTTAAGAGTCTTATTATTTGATTTGCCAGAGTGTGCAAGCGATGAGCTTGAAATTCAGGGGGAAGGCGAAGTGGTTCGTTTAGTTTCTATATCAACAGGGGCAATATTACTAAACCCTCGTCAGTACAATGGCTTAAAGGAGTTACTTAGTAGTTAGTGCATATGTCGGTTGAATCGATCACTCTGACCCTGTAACAAAATCTATGTAACTGCCTATCATTAATACCCATGTAGGGTTGAGGATAGGCAGACTATGAACAAGAAAGAACTTGAGGTATTTGCTAAGCAAGCCGCTAAATCAATTAAAACGGCTCTGTTCCATAATACTGTTGTCTACCCTAAGCAGCTATGAAATTTATTGCTTATCTAGCTTTGCGTTGCTATCTCTAAACCAAGCGAGATAATTTGATAAATACTTCGTTAAAACATCCTTCATTTTTCCGTTAATCCAACCTTTAAAATGAGCTATAGCGCCATTAACTGTTTGGATATGATAAACTTTATCTATCACCCTAACTTTGCCATTGACCAATCGTTTATGGTCACATTTCTTTTCTTTAGCAATCGCCACATATGACCAAGAGCCATCACTACATAAAACCGAATCTTCGACAATATTATGCGTAAAATTCGCCGCTATTTCTGCTGTTGTATCAGCAGATAAAATGTAAGCACCCAATAAACTGCATTATTCCCCATCAATAACATTCACTTATGATTACTTTAATTATTTAAGGAGATCATCATGCGACAAACAACACAGCAATGGCTTGCACTTTTTAAAATACAAAGTGAAAGTGATTTATCAATAAAACAATTTTGCCTCGAACAAGGCGTAGCTACGTCCACTTTTTACAAAAATAAAGCAGCAGTCACATCTGCAACATCAATAGCCACGGCGGCATCCCCCTTTTCTCAAGTTCTCTTGGCCGAGCCTGATCTGAAAAATAGCAACCCCTACGTGATATTAAACTGAATATCGGTAACATTGAGCTGACACTTGATAGTCAAGCTGAGGTGGATTGGCTCGTCAATTTAATGGGGCAACTCGCATGAAGATATTTATTCAGCCCTCTGCCGTTTATTTTCATCGTGACCCCGTTGATTTTAGGAAACAAATGATGGTCTTGCCGCCATTGTTGAGTTGACGATGAAACAATCGTTAAGCTCAGGCGCTCTATTTGTTTTCTGCTCGAAACAGCGCAATAAATTGAAGCTACTTTACTGGGATAAAACGGTTTTTTTTTGTGGTACAAACGCCTTGAGAAAGATAAATTCAAGTGGCCTAAAAAACATGATTCAGCTACGATTAATATTGATGAAGAACAGTTGCACTGGTTGCTTCGGAGCGTTGATATTAGTACGATAAAACCTCAAAAAACCATTGGATTTGACTCGGCTTTTTAACGGTTTTTTGTTATAATATCGCCATGAAAAATCACCATCTTACGCTCAGTAACGAGCAATTAATTCAGCGTGTTTTATCGTTAGAAACTCAGTTATCTGAGCAGAAAAGTGTGCTTAATGATAATGAAAAATCGCTCTTAAAAAAAGACGTTCAACTTAACAAGAAAGACGCTCTGCTTACTAATAAATCAGATAAAATCGCCACCTTAGAAGAATACATTCGTTACATGACCCAACAGCGGTTTGGGGCTTCTAGTGAAAATGGTCGCCCGACCAATTAGGCTTATTCGACGAGGCGGAGTTATTAAGTGATGAAGACAAGGCTGAAGAAAGTACAACGCTTGTTCCTGCTCACCAGCGCAAAAAGAAACGCCTATCAATCCCTGATGATTTGCCAGTTACCGATATTATTCATGACTTACCGGAAGATGAAAAGTTTTGCCCGCATGACAACCAAGCCTTAAAGCATTTTAGTGATGAATGCTCAAAGCAGCTGGATTATATCTCTGCTAAGGTAACTGTTTTAAACCACGTTCGCCGTAAATACATGTGTCCGTGTTGTAATGATTATTTTGTTACCACTAAAAAGCCCGCGCAACCGATTGAAAAATCTATTGCCAGTCCAGGACTATTATCACAAATAGCTACGCATAAATATTGTGACGGCTTACCGCTTTATCGTCAAAGCAACCTTATTTTTAAACGCCTAGGCGTAGAGCTAGACCCAACCAGTATGGCGAACTGGATGATTAAGTGTGGCCAATTAGTGCAAGCCCTGATTAATTTAGGGCTTGATGTATTAAGGGCGCAAGACGTGCTTTTCATGGATGAAACTGTGACTCAAGTGCTCAAAGAAGAAGGCCGTAGCGCGAGCCAACAAAGTCGCATATGGATAATGACCAATAATACCGACCAGAGGATGGTCTTGTTTCATTACAGCCCCACCAGAGAAACCAGCGTGGCCGAGCTGATGTTAGGTGACTTTAGCGGTACGTTAATGACAGATGGTTATGCTGTTTACGACGCGACTGCTAAAACCAATGGTTTAACGCACTTAGGTTGTTGGGCACATGCTAGGCGTTATTTTAAGGAAGCGAGTGATGCACAACCTAAAGGCACCTCGGGGAAACCAGAGCAAGCGCTGTCTTATATTCAAAAACTCTTTCGTATTGAAGCCAAAATAAAAACGGCAACAACCGATAAAAAACGCCTTGTTCGACAACAAGAAAGTGCCCCGATATTAGCAGCGTTAAAACAGTGGCTCGATAAATCGTTAAAGCACCCCGTAAAATCAGCGAAGTTAACCAAGGCACTCACCTATTTAAGCAACCAGTGGCACAAACTGAGCCGATATACGGAGAATGGCGCGTGGCCGATGGATAATAATCATGCTGAAAATTGTATTAGGCCTTTTGTGATTGGTCGAAAAAACTGGTTGTTCTCTACGAGCGTAGAGGGAGCCAAGGCTAGTGCTAATTTATACAGCTTAGTGGAAAGCGCCAAAGCGAACAACCTAGAGCCGTCAGCTATTTAAAAACAGTCTTCACGTTATTACCACAAGCAAAAACACTTGAAGATGTAGAGGCATTACTGCCTTGGAATATCAACAAGGCGGTTGCAGCTTACGGAGCGGCCATGCGTGTACGTATTGCGTAACATCAGATAATGATTTTGTGTGGATTACCGTTTTTTTGTGGTAAGTTAAGCGCAGTAAAATTAGTTTGTATTTTCGGTTGCACAGCTTTCGCCTAATATATTTTAGTATAAGCAATTAACTGAAATGTTAAAGGCTCAAATTCAAGGCTGGTGGTAAGTGGCGGTTCGTTGTTAGCCCCCCGTTAGATTGAGATACTTTGATAATGACCTTACGCGTAATCTCATTATCTAAGCGCCCATTATTTTCGGCTGCCGTTGAATTCTGAAAATATATGCATCACATATTAAAATGGGAAATTTTGGCTCTTCATTATGAAATCAATTCAAAATAAATTATCGCTGATTATTACCATAGGCCTATTAGTTACAATGGGTTTATCTGGGTACATTGTTATTAAATATGACGGATACGTCATTTCAATTTCTCATCTATCAGATAAAACAAATGAAATCAATAAGGCAGCATGCAGCGCACAGATATCTTTTAAAACCCAAATTCAAGAATGGAAAAATATCTTACTTAGAGGATACGATAAAAATTTTTATAAAAAGTATCACCGTAGTTTCTTGCTGAATGAGCAAAAAACGATACACGAAGCTGAACGCTTGGCTGTGATTTTAGGGGGTATCCAGAATTACAGAATAATGCCATAAAATTTATTGAGGAACATAAAAAGCTAGGAATTCTTTATCGCGAAGGATTATTGATATACAAAAAAACAACACATGACCCACAACTATCAGCGGACAAACATGTGCGCGGCATAGACCGAGAACCTATTAGATTGTTAAGCCACATTGTTGAATTAAGTACAATCATCTATGAAGCGGAAGAAAATAACAATAAAGAGAAATTAAGCAATATAAAATTCACTATATTTTCATCCTACATTGTAACATTTATTATACTTTTAGTATTTCTTTGGTTTTCAGTTAGAAAGGGGGTAACCCAACCATTCCTAAGAAATCAGGAGGAATCCCTAAGAAATCATCAGTTAGCGATGACTGATGCCTTAACTAATATTGCAAATCGACATGCTTATAATGAGCGAATTACTATTGAAATAGAACATTTTCATCGTCATAAATTACCATTTACATTACTTGTTCTAGACATTGATAGATTTAAATCTATCAATGATAATTATGGTCATGAAGTAGGTGATGAAGTGATTAGGGGTATAGCCAACACTTTAAAGATGTACGTCCGTTAGAACGATTTTGTTGCTCGATATGGGGGGGGAAGAATTTGTGATCGTATTGACTAATTCTAATATTACTATTTCTGAGGATGTGGCGAATAAAATCCGAAAATTAATTGAACGAATTGAATATTGTTTTAATAATGAGCGAGTAGTGATCACTGTATCAGTAGGTCTTGCAGAAATACAAATAAATGAAACCCAAAAAGAACTTTTTAAGCGTGCAGATTCAGCTTTATATGAAGCGAAAAAATTGGGACGAAATAAATGTGTTAAAGCGGTAAATACAATGGAGTAGCTAGGTAAATGTAGAGTACATTTACCTGTTGTTTTTGATGTGCATTTTAAATATCAACATCAAGGTTTTACTTCCGAAATACTGGGCTGTAATTTGGACGTTTTTTTGTCATTTGTATCACCTAACGTTTGATGGGGGAATAATGCGGTTTATAAGGTGCTTACGATAAAATTGGATTAATCATATGGTTACTGCGATCAATAGATAAAAGCACGGCAACCTGTTCGTAATACCATGATGCCGATCGCTTAATACCGCCATCTTTCAAGCAAGTTGTCGTATTTTATTTAATTAACCTGAAAACTGGATAAGAATTGAATTAATTGCCCACCTCGCGATCAGATCTTTCGACTAAAAACGATTTGAAAGCAACAGAGGTGGGCAGATGAATAACTTAATAGATATATTTTGTGATGTCGATGATTTTTGTCATAAATTTTTACCTATACCCGTGATCAATGAAGGTGCTTGATTTATACAATAATGAGGATCATGATATACCTCATGAAAAACATCAAATTAACCACAGAGCAAAAAATAGATCTTGAAGCCCTACATGATGCAAGTCGTGATGGTCGTGTTCGTGATCGAATTAAAGCGGTATTACTTCGCTCTGAAGGTTGGTCAACAGCGATGATTGCTCAAGCATTACGACTGCATGAAACGAGTATTGTTAGACATATTGATGACTTTGTAAGTAAAGATAAGTTAGCACCAGAAAATGGCGGCTCACAACCCTATTTGAGTCAAACACAAACAGATGAAGTGGTTGCTCATATTATGCTAAACACTTATCGCTGCTCTTATGAAATCATTGAGTACATCTGGAAAAATCATGAGATCCGCTTTTCTATTTCAGGTTTAAATAAATGGCTTCATCAGCACAACTTTAGCTACAAGTACCCCAAAGGTGTCCCTCATAAATTTGATGAGGAAAAACAAGCCGAGTTTATTGAGAAGTATACCGAATTAAAAGCGCAAGTAGCTGATGAGCCTATATTGTTTATAGATGCTATGCATCCAACTCAAGCGACCAAAGTAAGTTGTGGATGGATAAAGAAAGGGCATGATAAAGCGATAGAAACCACAGGTAGCCGAACGCGATTAAACCTTGTAGGTGCTATTGATTTGAATAATTTAGCGGCAGCTCAAGTTAGACGTTACGATAAAGTGAATGGTGAGACTATTCAACATTTTTTCACAGAGCTACGCGCATATAATGACAGTAATAAACGCATCCATGTGATTTTAGATGGCGCTGGCTATCATCGAGCACAAGTTGTTAAAGATAAAGCGACTGAGCTTAATATTGAACTGCATTATCTTCCCGCTTACAGTCCTAATTTAAATCCAATAGAGCGTTTATGAAAAGTAATGAATGAACATGTCAGAAATAATAAATATTTTGCTACGGCGAAAGAATTTAGAGAAAAAATTGATGAATTTTTCAGTCAAACACTCCCTAAAATAGGTGATATTTTAGAAAGCAGAATTAATGATAATTTTCAGGTGCTAAAATCTGCATATTGAAGTGTGATGGGTATAAACCAGCTGATTTTTATCTTCGTTTTGCATTTTTGTTGTTTGAACGCTTTTAAACTACATTTTTCGATTCAACTCTTTTTAAGCTACCAATAATTCAGCTTTGTATTCTGTATCTTGTGTTAGCATCGCGAAAGCTGTTCTTACCGTTTTGTTAGCAAGTGCCACCGCTGCACACTTTTTACCTCGTCGCTTAAGCCAAACATCTTTTCTAGTTTTGGCTTCTCGTATAACCGCTTGATTCACCGCAGGCATTGCACCACCAATTAACTGACTTCTTAGCATGCTATTTTTACAGTGCTTTCCTATTGAGCCTAATTTAACAAAACCACCCGAAGAATGTTGAATAGGCGTCCAACCAATACAGGCTGAGGCGTCTTTACCTTTACTGAATACGCCTATGTCGGAGCAACCTAGTGCGAGATATAGATTAATCGCATTCATGGTACCAACACCTTCAAGCTTGAGTAGCTGTTTACAATCAGCATGAGTAGTAACTGACTTTTCTAAACAATCATCATAGTGCTGAACCGCTTCAATCGTTACTTTCAAATACACTTTAGCTGTATCTATTGCAATACGGCATTCGGCTGACAATCCATTCGTTGCATCTTCTAATACTCCGTCTATCGCACTGATAATACCGCCTTTTCGATTAGAAATACGAATATTCAATTCCAATAATACAGACACTAATTGTTGCTGACAGGCACCTTGGTGTTTTATAGCAAGCTCTCTTAAGCGCTTAATGGTTTGTAATTGTTGCTGCTCAACCGTTTTACCACCAATAAAAATAACATCGGGTAATGATGCTGCCTGGACAATAGCCAATGCATCATTTTTATCCGTTTTTTTATTTTGTCTAACCGTATCAACTAATTTTGATGAAATTAAATGCGCATCGTGACCTGCCGAAATCGCTTTCTGCTTCCAGTAATTCTATGTGCCACACGCTTCAAATATTATCGTGACGGGTTTTGCATTAGCTAGCCAACAAAGAAATTCGTTCGGTGTCATTTCAATATTTGACTGCACCTTTTTGTTTTCTATAAATACAAACTTGAATACCTTCTTTTGCTAAATCAACGCCAACTTTGGTACGAAACATATTAGGACTCTTTATAATATATTTGTGTAGTAACTTTTATATTACCTCACTCGTTAAGGGTGAGGGAGTCCAATTATCTAGTGTGACTGAATTTGGTTGACCACGTCACGATAACCCAACATAAATGTAGCGTCCCTATTAAAATCAAAAACGTAACATAAAGAGTTTCTAAAACAGCCTTATGAAACGTCTGAATAAAGCCTGATTAAAAACATTAAATAGTTATTTGATCATTTGAACAAATAACTATTTCACATTTCTGCACCATACCTGTCTCTTATACACATCTCCGAGCCCACGAGACCGTACTAGATCTCG